>JAZSKM010000027.1:0-2713 GCA_045534835.1 Eubacteriales bacterium
CGAAGTGCCGATTAACTATTGGGAAGCAGTGCTTGGCGATGAAATCGACATTCCCACACTTGAGGGCAAGGAAAAGTATACTATTCCCGAGGGTACGCAGACGGGTACTACCTTTACGCTTCGCGGCAGGGGCATTACGAGAGTGAATTCTACTTCCCGCGGTAACCTTTACATTACCGTAAAGGTTGACATACCTAAGAATATGAATACAAAACAGAAGGAGCTGCTTAAGGAGCTTGCCGAGTCTTTCGGCGACAAGGTGCAGTCAAAGCGTGATTCCTTCTTTAAGAAGTTTGCCGATTTGTTCAAATAAGGGGTAGAATTGCAGTTTAACTGTGTAAACACCCCTCATCAGTCACCTAACGGTGACAGCTTCCCCCGAGGGGGAAGCCTTAATATACAAAGTTCTTTAGCCTTCCCCCCAGGGGGAAGGGGGACCGCTCCGCGGTGGATGAGGGGTACGAAGATAAACAATAAATTAAATAAGGAAAAACATATGGATATGCAATGGATACAGATCAAGGTCACGGGAAAAACGACCGACCTTGATACAATAAGCGCTGTAATGAGTATGGTTGACAACTCGCTTCAAATCGAGGATTTCAGCGATGTTACCACCGACGGTATGTACGGCGCACTGCTTGACGAGAGCCTGCTTAACGCCGATAAGACAAAGGCGGCGGTTTCTGTTTACATTCCCGAAACCAAGAGTGTTAGCGAGGCGGTTGCTTTCATCGAGGCTCAGCTTAGCGCCACCGGTATTGAATACAGCCTTGAAACTATAGGCTGCAGGGAAGAGGACTGGTCAGAGTCCTGGAAAAAGTATTATCATCCTATTAAAGTAGGCAAAATTGTTGTCGTTCCTGCGTGGGAGGATTATACTCCTGCCGACGGAGAAATAATCGTTACTATGGACCCCGGTATGGCATTTGGAACCGGCACTCACGAAACTACGCGCCTTGTTATTTCGATGCTTGAAAAGTACGTAAATGAGGGTGACCGTATGCTTGATGTTGGCTGCGGAAGCGGCATTCTTGCGATTTGCGCAAAGAAGCTTGGTGCAAGCAGCTGTGCTGCATACGATATTGACCCGACTGCCGTAAAGGTTGCACGAGAGAATATTGCGGCAAGCGGCGTTCAAAATGTCACCTGCGACGTTTCCGACCTGCTCCGCGGAGTTGACCTGACGGGTGGCAAGTACAACATAGTTGCCGCAAATATCGTAGCCGATATTATCATCCGTATGATGCCGGATATTACAAAGTATATGGCTGAGGGCGCAACGCTTATTGCATCCGGAATAATTTGTCCTCGCCGCGCTGAGGTCGAGGCTTGTATGGCTGAGAATGGCTTTGAGGTGTTCGACGAGCTTGTTGAAAACGACTGGTGCGCTCTTGCAGTGAGAAAAAAGTAATCACAACGTGATTACTTTTTTTGTATATATGCTTGAATCTGCAGAAATTTTGAAAATGTTTTCTTTTTGCAGTTAAAGTATAGACAAATTGTTAAAAAAGTGGTAATATTGTTGTGGAAAATTTATACATTTGGAGGAAAACAAATGAAAAAATTATTTTCGGCTCTCCTTGCGGTAGTTATGCTTTGTTGCATCTTTGCAATTTCCGCTAATATGACGAGCGAAGAAAACCCAATGGCAGAAGACGGCGTTGTTTTCAAGGACATCCAGTTTATGTATGCAGTTGAAAAAGATCTTGAAAAGGCGCCTGTTACCGTTGAGGTAAGACTTTTCTTTGATAAGAGAAGAGACGGTGCATCTGTTGATGCAGGCACGTTTTTTGGCAACTATCACTGGGACCAGACTTCCAATACCATCGACTTTGGTATTGATGCATCCTCTCCCGTGTTCAGAATCAGAGATGATGAAATTGTAAGAGAGTACAAATTCGACCAAGTTAAGGTTCACAAGAGTGAATGGGTACACGTTGCAATCGTAGTTGATGCAGCTAAGAAAGAAGCAAGATGCTATTTTGAGGGTGACCTTGCACAGACTCTCGCTATCGAGGAGTTCGAGCCTATTTCTCTTCTTGACTACAAGATTGGTTCAAACAACGCTTATATGAACCCTGACTATTTCAAAGGTGCAATGAAGTCCCTCGCGGTTTATTCGGACGTTCGTACCGATGCTGAAATCAAGAAGGATGTAGAAAAGCTTGATACAAGCGACCTTTTGTTTGCGTATGACTTTACCGGCGCTAACGACCGTCCTGCTGTTGTTAAGGACCTCAGCAAGAACGGTAATAATGCAGTTCGCAACAGAATGTTCTTTGACGAGGAGCCTATCTCTGCATCCGAATATGCTTATACCTTTGCAGTTATCGGCGATACCCAGAGTATGGCAGTTAATTACCCCGATCACTTTGCTGATATGTACAACTTCGTCTACGACAACATAGAGTCTATGAACATTGAAGCAGTTCTCGGTCTTGGTGACATCACTGATACAAAGTCCGGTGTGTTTGATGAATGGGAGGTTGCACTTCAGTCTCACCAGCTCATCGACAACTATACTTTGAACATCCCGATTACCGGTGACCACGATAACGTTTACTGGTATAACAGAACCATAGGTCAGCTTAAGTATGCCAAGACTGCTACTCTTTATCAGAGCGGCGACTACAGAAACGGCTATATCGCTACCGAAATCGGCGGCGTGCCTTTCCTCTTCATTCAGTTCGAGAAGGGACCGAATGATGAT
>JAZSKM010000082.1:0-5563 GCA_045534835.1 Eubacteriales bacterium
TAATGCGGTACATCTCGTCTGCTTCTTCGCCAACTGCAAGGCCGCCGATGGCGTAGCCGTCAAGGTCAAGCTTTGCAATCTCTTTCATATTTTCAACACGGAGATCCTCGTATGTGCCGCCCTGATTGATACCAAAAAGCATCTGTTTTTTATTGATTGTATCAGGCAACGAATTGAGCCTCTCCATCTCAGCCTTGCAGCGGTAAAGCCAACGTATAGTACGCTCGTGCGACTGCTTTACATATTTATAAGGCGCAGGATTTTCTACGCACTCGTCAAACGCCATTGCAATAGTTGAAGCAAGGTGTGACTGAATCTGCATACTCTCCTCAGGCCCCATAAAAATACGTTTGCCGTCCATATGGGAGTTAAAGAAAACTCCCTCTTCTGTAATCTTTCTAAGCTTTGCAAGCGAGAACACCTGAAATCCGCCACTGTCGGTAAGAACAGGTCTGTCCCAATTGAAAAACTTATGAATACCACCCATACGGTAGATAAGGTCATCGCCCGGACGGATATGCAAATGATAAGTGTTGGAAAGCTCCACCTGACAGTTTACATCCTTCAGGTCCATAGTTGAAATACCGCCTTTTACTGCGGCGCTTGTACCAACATTCATAAATACGGGGGTCTGGATAGTGCCGTGTACGGTTTCAAACTCTCCGCGGCGCGCTCTCCCCTCTGTTTTTAAAAGTTTAAACATTATATAGTATCCTTTGTATTATTCTGTGTTACTTTCACGCTATTCTCTGCCAAACTGACGGTCAAGCTCAGACTTGGTCAGGTTGATAACTACAGGTCTGCCGTGCGGACAAACTGTGATGTCGGGTATTGCAAGTATCTTTTCAACAACGAATCTCACATCGCCATCGCTGTCAACTCTGCCGCCCTTCATAGCCGCCTTGCATGCCGCCTGATAAAGCGCCTTTTCGTATGCCTCCTGCTTAGTGAGGTCAATATTTCCCGTACTGCCAGAAAGCCTGTCTGCCATAGTGGCAAAAACATCCTCAACCTCTGAAATTTTCAGCACAGACGGTATTTGCAGTAGTTTTACCTGCCGCTGCTCTTCCGAAAGCTCAAAGTCAAATCCGATTTCTTTAAAATCATCTGCATATTCCTTAACCGAGGAAAAATCGCTCTGCGAAAGCCCAACAGTTATCGGAACAAGCAAAAGCTGCGGCGCAGGGTTAAAGCCGCGAAGCTTGCCGCGCAAAGTTTCAAACAAAACTCTCTCATGTGCCGCGTGCTTGTCAATAACCACAATCTTGTTCTCTGTTTCTACAAAGATGTATGTATTGAAAGCAACTCCGATTATTTTATAGTCGGGAATATACGGCTTTTCTTCTGCAGGCTTATCGGTTTCCCAAGGTTTTAGTGCGAGTGGTGGCGCTAAATTTTCAACTTCTTTATCTACAGTGTTTTCCTGCACAGACGACGGAGTTGAAAGATCATACACATCATTACCAAACTCGCGGTAGGTTGTCTTTTTTTCCTCTTCGCGAAGTTTTTCGGCAAAAGAAATCTCGCCGGTACGGTCAATTCTCGCCTGCTCGGGAGAAAACCTGACACGCTCTGCCCTGTCAACTACGGGAACAAACGCGTGAAGCGCAGACGAAGTCGCAGTTGGACTTTTTAGTACAAGCTCGGGACGGTTTATATTCTTTTCAATAGTACTTCTTACCGCATAATACACCGAGTCGAAAATCAACCGCTCGTTTGAAAACTTTACCTCAAGCTTTGCAGGATGCACATTGACATCAACCGAGCCGGGATGAATGTCTATAAACAATACACAGGCAGGAAAACGCTCAGGGGCTATATATGAGCTAAACGCCTGCTCAAGTGCCGCCATTGCGGTACGACTCTTGACATAGCGGTGATTTATAAAGAAATTCTGAAAATTTCTCGTTGGCTTTACATTGTCCGAACGACCTATATAGCCATATATATCCACGCCGTCTGTGTGATACTTAACAGGCAAGAGCTTTTTTGCGAAATCTCTGCCGAGTATCGAATAGATTGCGTGGTCAAGCTTGCCATTACCGCTACTTTCAATCTTTACGCTTCCGTCCGAAATGAGTTTGAACGCAATTTCGGGATGCGAAAGTGCAACCTTTTCAACCGATGCGCAGACTGCAGCCGCCTCGGTAGAGTCTTTTTTCAAAAATTTACGGCGTGCAGGTACGTTTGCAAAAAGCTCTTCGACCGTTATGGTAGTGCCGTCAGGGCAACCGACCTCGCGCACCTCAACAATATCTCCGCCGTCTGCATAAAGCATAGTGCCGCTTGGTGCATCCTTGGTTTTGGACATTATGCGAACCTTTGAAACCGAGGAAATCGCCGCAAGTGCCTCACCTCTGAATCCGAGAGTGAAAATTGCATTTAAGTCTGCAGCTTTTTCAATCTTGCTTGTTGCGTGCCGCTTTAATGCAAGCGGCATATCCTCAGGCGAAATGCCGCTGCCGTCATCAGAAACGCGAATGTATGAAACACCGCCGTTCTTGATTTCGACTGTAATGTTTTTTGCGTGTGCGTCAATAGAGTTTTCGATAAGCTCTTTTACGACAGAAGCAGGTCTGTCAACCACTTCACCTGCTGCAATAAGGTTAGCAACCTGAGTACTCAGCACATTTATCTTTCCCATTTACGCACACCGCCTTTCAGTTAAAATGTTAAAGCTTCTTTTTAAGTTCAAATATTATGTTCATCGCCTCGATAGGCGTAAGAGTGTTAATGTCAATAGCGCGAAGCTTTTCTGCAACATCGTGCTCGTCCTCGGCGCCAAGGGCTGTGAACATATCAAACACATCTTCCTCTTCCCTTTTTACAGGCTTTTGCACTGCAACTTCGCCGCTTTCAATATTCTTCAAAATATCTTTTGCACGGCGGATGACCTCGTTTGGCACTCCCGCAAGCTTTGCAACCTCGATACCGTAGCTTTCATCAGCGGCACCGCGCACTATTTTACGCAGGAACGTTATATCGTCACCGCGCTTTTTCGCGGCTATATTATAGTTTACAACTCCGTCAAGCTCATTTTCAAGCACGGTAAGCTCGTGGTAATGCGTAGCAAAAAGCGTTTTTGCCCCGATTTTTTTACCGAGTGTATACTCGGCAACCGCACGCGCTATGCTCATACCGTCATAAGTGCTTGTGCCTCTGCCTATCTCGTCGTACACAATAAGACTTTGCTTTGTTGCGTGGCGGAGGATGTACGAAACCTCGTTCATCTCAAGCATAAATGTAGACTGTCCCGAAGCAAGGTCGTCCGATGCGCCGACACGGGTGAAAATCTTATCCACCACGGATATAACTGCGCTGTCGGCAGGAACAAACGAGCCTATCTGCGCCATAAGCGTTATTAGCGCAACCTGACGCATATATGAAGATTTACCTGCCATATTAGGTCCTGTTATAAGCAGGAGTCTGTTTTTATCTGTGTCAAGCATAGTATCGTTTGGCACGAAGTAGGAATCGGAAATGAATTTCTCGACTACAGGGTGACGCCCATTCTTTATATCAATGCGCCCGTCTGCAGAAAGTTCGGGACAGACATATCTGTTCTTTGCCGCAACCGTTGCAAGGCTTATATAAGCATCAAGCCGCGCAAGAAGTGCGGCGCTGTTTTGAATACGCGCGCTGTTTGTCACAAGATACTCGCGTATCTGCTGGAATATGCTGTACTCCATTGCGCAGAGTTTGTCGTTTGCGCCGAGAATAGTCGCCTCAAGCTCTTTAAGCTCCTGTGTAATATATCTTTCACAGTTAGCCAAGGTTTGCTTGCGTATATAATGTTCGGGAACAAGGTCTATCTGCGACTTGCTGACCTCGATATAATATCCGAAAACACGATTGTAGCCGACCTTCAGCGTTTTAATTCCCGTATTTTCTCTTTCTTTTGCCTCAATATCGAGTTTATATCCCTCTCCGTTGTCACGTATCTCACGAAGCTTGTCTATATCCTCGTTATATCCCTTTTTGATAATGTTACCTTCTCGTATGGTAAGCGGAGTTTTATCGTCATTTATTGCTTCAAACAACAGCGCTCTGATATCCGCAAGGTCGTCCATACCATTTAGTATCTCCGAAAACTCCTCACCCCGAAGCGAAGACACAAGACTTTTCACTTCAGGAATTACGGATATGCTTCCAAGGATTCCGAGCATATCACGCGCATTTACGGAGCCGTATGCAACCTTAGCCATAAGTCTTTCGAGGTCAAGCACTCCCGAAAGAAGCTCGTGCAGCTCCTCGCGTGTCATATACTCATCATAAAGTGCGCTCACCGCAGACTGACGGCGCATAATCTCAGGTATACTGCGAAGCGGATGGAGCAGCCACGAGCGCAGCATACGCGCACCCATAGCAGTTTTTGTCTTATCAAGCACCCAGAGAAGCGAGCCTTTCTTTTCCTTATTACGCATAGACTGGATAATTTCAAGGTTTCTGCAAGTGCTTATATCAAGCTCAAGATACTGACTGTCGTTATAGACATTAAGTTCCTTAATAAATGAAATATCGGTTTTCTGTGTTTCCTTTATATATCCGATAAGTGCGGATATTGCACGAAGCGACGCTACTCCCAGTCCTTGAACATCATAATCCTTGAACTGTGCTGCAACTATCTCCTTTGCGCAAAAATCGTCAAACCTAAAGGACTGCTCATATTCAACAAGTGAGCCGAGTCTGTCACTGACAAATAAATCAAATTCGGGGAGTGTGCCCTTTGCAGCATTTACAAGAATTTCGCTTGGCGAATACGCAGAAATCTCGTTGATAAGCCTTTTGCACCTGTCCTCGCCGTGACACTCGGTAGTATAAACGCTGCCGGTAGATATATCCGCAAAACCGAGAGCGTACACCTCATCGCAAATGCAGACAGAACACAAAAAGTTGTTTTTCTGGTCTGACAAAAGCGAGTTGTCCGTAACTGTACCGGGGGTTACAATCTTTATAACCTCGCGGCGTACAAGTCCCTTAGCGGTTGCAGGATCCTCAGTCTGCTCACAGATTGCAACCTTATACCCCTTTTCAACAAGTCTGCCTATATACACATCCGCCTTGTGAAAAGGCACTCCGCACATCGGCGCGCGCTCCTCCATTCCGCAGTCCCTACCCGTTAAAGTAAGTTCAAGCTCGCGCGATGCTATATAGGCATCCTCGAAGAACATCTCATAAAAGTCTCCGAGACGATACATAAGGATAAAATCCTTATAGTTGTTCTTAACATCAAAATACTGCTCCATCATCGGGGTATATCCCATGTATCATCACCTCCAAAGACAAATGTTAAAAAATCAGTGGCAGCCGCCGCAGGAAGAACAGTTACCCGAACAAGCACTCTCACTGGGGCGCTCACCGGTAACGGCAAAGTTAATCTCGTCGTTTACAAGGCTCATAAGCTGTCCTACGCCCTCCTGAGCTTCCATATACTCAGCGTAAACGGGATTGCTGATAATTTCGTTATAAAGCTCTCCTATGCGGTTTTTGATAGAGGACATAAGCGCCTCGTCCTTCTCCGTTCTCTTGTACTCCTCAGCAAGTGCCTTGTTATGCGCGTTAT
>JAZSKM010000035.1:0-2740 GCA_045534835.1 Eubacteriales bacterium
GCATCGGTGAGCGGCATTTTCGCTCTGCTGATAACTGTTTATCTCGTCGTACTCGGCTATTTGCTAAGCTTTGCAACGCGGCTTAAGGTTGGCGGACTTATACGCAGGACACTTATTTACAGGCTTGTTGCCCTCGTTTTCAGGTATATTAAAAAGCTGTTTTGCGGCATCGGAAGATTGCTTTTTACAATTCCGCTTGTGTGGAAAACGGCACTTATATTCATTGGCGTATCTGCATTTGAACTTATTTTCCTCTTGTGCAACCTTTGGGAGGGGGACAATATCCTCATTTTCTGGTTTTTGGAAAAACTGATTCTGTTTCCGCTTATTATCGGCATTGCAATGCTGCTTCGCAAACTTAAAAAGGGCGGTGAGGCGATTGCCGCAGGCAGGATAAATGAAAAAATTGATACTGCATATATGCCGCTTGATTTCGGCAGTTTCGGCCGTACTCTCAACAGTATCGGAGACGGTCTTTCGGTAGCAGTTGACGAGCGGCTTAAGAGCGAGCGGATGAAAACAGAGCTTATTACAAATGTTTCGCACGATATCAAAACTCCTCTCACCTCAATAGTAAATTATGTTGACCTTATCAAAAACGAAGAGATAGAGAGTGAAACTATGCGTGAATATGTAGACGTGCTTGATCGCCAATCCGCAAGGCTGAAAAAACTTATCGAGGATCTTGTTGAAGCATCAAAGGCATCTACGGGTAATATCTCGGTCGAAATGGAACGTATAGAGGTGGGAGTACTGCTTGAGCAGAGCCTTGGTGAATATTCCGAGAAGTTTTCAGACAGGCGGCTGCAGGCGATAGTTACTCAGCCAAAGGAGCCTGTATTTATTATGGCAGACGGTCGTCGCCTGTGGCGCGTATTTGATAATCTGCTGAATAATATTTGTAAATATGCGCTTTCGGATACCCGTGTGTACATCAGCATTGAGAAAGCCGATAAAAATGTGACGGTAACGCTCCGTAACATCTCGCGTGAGCAGCTTAATATTTCGAGTGACGAGCTTATGGAGAGGTTTGTCCGTGGCGATTCTTCACGCAATACCGACGGCTCAGGCCTTGGACTTTCGATAGCACGCAGTCTCACCGAGCTTATGGGCGGCAGTCTGTCGCTTTCTATTGACGGAGACCTTTTTAAAGCCGTACTTTCATTCAATGCGGTTGAATAGAATAGCAGGGGCGCGGTTTGCCCCTGCTTTTTTTCACTTTTGTGAACATAAGGAGAAAATTGAAAATTTTTCAAAAAAGGTATTGCTTTTTGATTTTTATATGCTACAATATACTTGAATTAGCACTCACGGCTAAAGAGTGCTAATTTGACAAAATTCGTAGTATTAAAAATTTATCATATCTGGAGGTTCATTATGACACTTAAACCGCTTTCTGACCGCGTGGTCGTTAAGATGGTAGAGCTTGAGGAAACAACCAAGAGCGGTATCATTCTCCCCGGCACCGCTAAAGAGAAGCCGCAGGTTGCTGAGGTCGTTGCTGTAGGCCCCGGCGCACTCAAGGACGGCGAGCTTGTTCCTATGACCGTTAAGGTTGGCGACAAGGTTATCACCAGCAAGTATTCGGGTACTGAGGTTAAGCTCGGTAACGACGAGTATGTTATCGTCCGTCAGGACGACATCCTCGCAACTATTGACTAAGGAGACAAACGTGAAAGTATAATTTGCAATTATTTTTGCATAACTTATTTCACGCACGAACTCCTCGCAAAATGGGACCCATACCCATTTTGCCGCACGAAGTGCGGTACCGAGTATTTCATTTTACTATTTTTGTAGCCGCATAGCGGCGTAATGGAGGTTACAATGGCAAAAGACATTATTTACGGCATTGAGGCAAGAGACGCGCTCGTACGCGGCGTTGATAAGCTTGCAAATACTGTTAAGATTACTCTCGGACCTAAGGGCAGAAACGTAGTTCTCGACAAGAAGTACGGCGCGCCCCTCATCACCAATGACGGTGTTACTATCGCAAAGGAAATTGAGCTTGAGGATGCTGCTGAGAATATCGGCGCACAGCTCGTTAAGGAGGTTTCCGCTAAGACCAATGATGCGGCGGGTGACGGTACCACCACTGCAACCCTGCTTGCTCAGGCAATGATTCACGAGGGTATGAAGAACGTTGCCGCAGGTGCTAATCCTATGGTACTCCGTAAGGGTATTTCAAAGGCTGTTGATACCGCTGTTGAGTCGCTCCGCGCTAACGCGAAGAAGGTAAACGGCACTGCTGATATCGCAAGAGTAGGCACTGTTTCTTCGGGCGATGAGGTTATCGGCAACTTAATCGCCGATGCTATGGAAAAGGTTACTGCTGACGGTGTTATCACCGTTGAGGAATCAAAGAGTGCTGAAACCTACTGCGAGGTAGTTGAGGGTATGCAGTTTGACCGCGGCTATCTCTCTCCCTATATGGCAACCGATACTGATAAGATGGAGGCTGTTATTGACGATGCGTTCATTCTTATCACCGACAAGAAGATTTCCAACATTCAGGACATTCTTCCTCTTCTTGAGCAGATAGTTCAGGCAGGCAAGAAGCTCCTTATCGTAGCAGAGGACGTAGAGGGCGAGGCACTTACTACTCTCGTGCTCAACAAGCTCCGCGGCACATTCACCTGCGTTGCCGTTAAGGCTCCCGGCTTCGGAGACAGAAGAAAGGATATGCTCCGCGACATCGCCATTCTCACAGGCGGCGAGGTTATCTCAAGTGAGCTCGGTT
>JAZSKM010000116.1:0-1659 GCA_045534835.1 Eubacteriales bacterium
CGACAACGTAATGCTCGGTACTCTTGGCACCGAGGCTATGTCGGGTGCCTCCATCGTTAATCAGTTCATATTCATATTCAATCTTCTTATCTTTGGCGCAATATCCGCGGCAGGCATCTTCACCGCGCAGTATTTTGGAAGCAAGGATAACGATGGAATACGCAACACCTTCAGATTCAAGATTATTATAACGCTGATAGCAACGCTTTTTGCACTCCTTGCCTTCTTTCTTTTTGACGACGAATTTATCGGAATGTTTCTTCACGAGAGTGAGCAGTCGGGCGACCTTGCACTTACGCTTTCATACGGAAAAAGTTATCTCGCAGTTATGCTCATAGGTCTTCTTCCTTACGCCTTTTCGCAGTGCTACGCCTCAACTCTCAGGGAAACAGGCGAAACGGTCATGCCTATGATATCCAGCCTTTGCGCAGTCGTTGCAAATTTCACGCTTAACCTTATACTGATATTCGGATTCTGGTTCATACCTGCGCTTGGTGTTGTCGGTGCTGCTATAGCCACGGTTGCATCAAGATTTATCGAGCTTCTGGTGCTCATAATATTCGCAGCAAGAAGAAGTCATAAATTCCCCTACTTCAAATCAGCCTTCAGGTCCTTCAGAATTCCCACAAGGCTTACCAAACAAATTATCCTGAAGGGCTTACCTATAATGCTGAATGAGCTGCTTTGGGCCATTGCCATGGTATTAAGGAATCAATCCTATTCACTAAGAGGGCTTGATGCGGTAGCGGCACAGAATATATGCTCTACGCTTTTTAACGTTTTCAGCGTAGTATATCTTTCTCTGGGCAGCGCAATCGCAATAATCGTTGGCAGTCAGCTGGGAGCAGCAGATTTTGAGCGTGCCAAGGACACGGCAAGAAAAATGCTGACCTTCTCGGTGCTGGCTTCTATGCTTATGGCGGTTCTGTTTGCACTAAGCGCGCTGATTTTCCCAAAGATATACAACGTCTCCGAATCGGCGCAAAATCTTGCAACCTATATGATGGTTATATCAGGACTTACAATGCCCTTCTCGGCCTATGCGAACGCCGCGTATTTCTCTATGCGTTCAGGCGGTCAGGTATTCGTAACCATTCTTTTCGATTCGGTATATATGTGGATAATAGTAGTGCCGCTTTGCATGATACTCTCGCATCTTACCGCTATGAATATCTTTCTTCTTTACTTTATTACCCAAATGACAGAGGGACTAAAAGCCCTTTTCGGTATGATACTTCTAAGAAGAGGAAAATGGGTAAAAAATCTTGTCGGCGGCAAAAACAAGCAAAGCGCCCCGGTCGATGCATAAAGCAAGACTCCCTCGGGAGAGTACGTAGCTCTAAAGCTATCCGCCTACCGAGGGGATTTCTTTTATTTTCTTTTTTAATAGAAGCACGAGCATTCCGTGCGGCTCAAATTTATAACAACAAAAATACTAATCAGAAAAACAAAATATTCGAAACAGCCGAAAAATCATGCTTTTCTCTTGACTTTTAACACATTGTGTGCTACAATAGTAACCGCGTAAAACGAGTCGCAGCAAAAACTCTTGACCTGCAGTCACTCACAACAAACGCAAAAATATACCTCGGGGTGTGGCTCAGCTGGTAGAGCGCTGCGTTCGGGACGCAGAAGTCGCACGTTCAAATCGTGTCACTC
>JAZSKM010000190.1:0-1537 GCA_045534835.1 Eubacteriales bacterium
GCTCGCGCCACGCTCTACCGCGTGCGGTTTTTAAGGAGTTTGAAAGCCGGCGCATGTCCGTCTTTCAAACGGCATTTTAATTGTATAAACTATAATTTATCATCAAAGCAAAAAGCACTCAGGCAACTATCAGTTGTCTGAGTGCTTTTCTTATTTCTCAAGTATATCGGCTATACGCTTTGAAGCTAAGCCGTCACCGTAAGGATTTGATGCCTTGGACATTTTTTCGTATGCGGCAGAGTCAACGAGAAGTGTCTTGAAATTTTCATAAATTGTTTCTTCATCCGTGCCGACAAGCTTCAGCGTACCCGCTTTGATTCCCTCGGGGCGCTCGGTAGTATCGCGCATAACAAGAACAGGCTTACCAAGGGAGGGCGCCTCCTCCTGTATTCCGCCGCTGTCGGTGAGTATAAGATACGAGCGCGCAAGGAAGTTGTGAAAATCAAGAACGTCAAGCGGCTCAATTATATGAATTCTGTCACAGTCGCCAAGCTCTTCGCTTGCGGCAGCGCGGACTACGGGATTCATATGAATAGGATATATTGCCTTTACGTCAGGATGCTCCTCAATAATGCGGCGTATAGCACGGAACATATGATGCATAGGCTCGCCGAGGTTTTCGCGGCGGTGCGCGGTAATCATAATGAGTCTTGAATCCTTTGCCCACTCAAGCTCAGGATGCGTATATCCCTCGCGAACAGTGGTCTTAAGTGCATCTATCGCGGTATTGCCGGTTACATAAATACTGCTCACATCTTTGCCCTCGCGAAGCAGATTCTCTTTTGAAAGCTCGGTAGGCGAAAAATTATACTTTGCAACAATACCCACTGCCTGACGGTTGAATTCCTCAGGATACGGAGAATATATGTTATACGTGCGAAGCCCTGCTTCAACGTGACCGATAGGTATCTGCAAATAGAAGCAGGCGAGCGCGGTGACAAAGGTGGTAGACGTATCGCCGTGAACAAGCACTACATAAGGCTTCTCCTTTTCAAGCACCTCACGGATACGTTCAAGAATATTTACAGTAATGTCGAAAAGCGTCTGCTTTTCTTTCATTATCGAAAGGTCGTAATCCGGCTCAACATTAAAGGCGTGAAGCACCGCATCAAGCATCTGGCGGTGCTGTCCCGTAACGCATACCACCGTTTCAAGGCTTTTCCTGCTTTTAAGCTCGTTTACGAGCGGACACATTTTTATGGCCTCGGGACGTGTACCGAAAACCAACATAATCTTTTTCATAATTTACTCCGTAAAAGAACATTATGATTATATTGTAGCCGTTAGATAATGTTTTGTCAAGAAAGAAAGCAGACCGTACGGTCTGCTTTCTTTTTATTTCACAAGTGTTGCAGTCTTGGTTGCATCATTCCAAGTGATGTTATCATTTGAAACACCAAGTGCATTTGCAATCGCACGAAGCGGGAGATAGGTACGGCTGTTTTCAATAATCGCGGGAGAATCAAGTGCAACTGTTTCTCCATTCACTGTCATCGAAGGTGCACCGATTGTAACAACTATTGTAGTTGTCGCATTC
>JAZSKM010000026.1:0-7305 GCA_045534835.1 Eubacteriales bacterium
AAATGCGAAAAGCCTTGATAAATCAAGGCTTTTATGTGCGGCATCTAATTAGTCCGCAATACTTGGTGGGAGCGGATGGATTCGGACCATCGAAGTCATAGACAACAGATTTACAGTCTGCCCCCTTTGGCCGCTCGGGAACGCTCCCATATTTACCCGCGAGAGTGGAGCTGGTGGACGGACTCGAACCCCCGACCTGCTGATTACAAATCAGCTGCTCTACCAGCTGAGCTACACCAGCGTTAGTGCTTGTCTCTCGCGACTTCGTTAGTATAACACAGTATTTTTCATTTGTCAACAACTTTTTTTGATTTTTTTACTTTTCAAGAATTTGTTCAATAAATTGACTGTTTTGGCAGGTCGTTTTTATTGAACTTTCAATAAAAGTATGCTATAATGAACTGACTTTTACTATTGGAGACCTGAAATGCTTGAAAACAAAAAATTCATTCTTTTCGATATGGACGGCACGCTGATTGATTCTGTCGGTATGTGGAACGAGGTTGACCGCCTTTTCATAAAAGCTCTCGGCGGCAATCCCGACGGCACAGATGTGCAAGCACAGCGCGATGCTAAATTACGCGAATACAAGGCAAGCGAGGATCCGTACCGTGAGTATTGCGGATATATGGGAAAAAAGTACGGCTCTTCCCTTTCGCCTACCGAGCTTGTGACCTTGCGCTACTCAATTTCGCTCGAGTTCACTGCAAATACTATCGACTACAAGCCGTATGCCGACAAATTTCTGCGCATCCTCAAGGAAAGAGGATACACCCTTTTTATAGTTTCGACAACAAAGCGTTCAAATATGGATGTCTACCGCACAAAAAACCGTAACATCATTGAAAAAGCACCGATTGATACTATTTTCAGTGCAATATATACCCGTGAGGATGCAAAAGAGATAAAACCAAGCCCCGAAATATACGGACGTGTACTTAGAGAGCATAATGCGAAAAAAGAAGAATGCATCATATTTGAAGACTCGCTTATCGGCATTGAAGCCGCAAACAATGCGAAAATTGATGTAGTGGCAATGTACGACAAATATTCCGAAAATGACAGAGATGAAATTGCGGCTCGATCTTGTGCATATTTCAACGATTATAAGGAGGTTCTGCGTGCTATAGGCGCAGAATAACAGATATGCGAATTTTAAACGGACTTAAACCAAATAGAGTTTTCTACTATTTTGAAGATATTTGCGCCATTCCCCACGGCTCGGGCAATACAGACAAAATCAGCGATTACTGCGTTGAATTCGCAAAAGCGCACTCGCTCGAGTGGGTAAAAGACGAATACAACAACGTTATTATCCGCAAGCCCGCATCAAAGGGATATGAGGGACACGGCACCGTTATATTGCAGGGACATCTTGATATGGTCTGCGAAAAAGCGCCCGACTGCGATATAAGTTTTCTCTCAGACGGACTTGACATCGCGCTTGACGGTGACTTTGTCTTTGCAAAGGGCACTACGCTTGGCGGCGATGACGGCATCGCTGTAGCGATGGTACTTGCAATACTGGAGGATGACACCCTCTCCCACCCGCCTATTGAGGCACTCTTTACAACCGATGAAGAGACGGGTATGTTCGGCGCTGAGGGACTTGACGTTTCAAATCTTCGCGGCAAAACTCTTATCAACATTGACTCAGAGGAAGAAGGAATCCTTACGGTCGGCTGTGCCGGAGGCGCAAGAGTAGATATAAAGCTTCCTCTTGAAAAAGGCTCCTGCGATATGCCCTGCTACAAGGTAACAGTCAACGGTCTTAAAGGCGGCCATTCTGGTGCGGAGATAGACAAGGGCAGACTAAACTCCAATATAACTATGGGAAAATTTCTCGCATCTCTTCCTTTTGTATATAATATAGGCGACATACGCGGCGGTCTTAAGGACAATGCTATTCCAAGAGAAACGGTTGCGACCGTATTCTGCGACGGCGATATAGAAACCGCGGCGGCAGCCTTTGCTTTAGCTAACAAGGTTGATACCGACAGCGGTCTTTCCGTAACCGTCGAAAAAGCGGACGGCAAAGAATGCTTCGACAGTGACAGCAGCAAAAAAATCGCAGACTTTCTTACGGTCGTGCCAAACGGCATTGTAACAATGAGCCCAGACATTGACGGACTTGTGCAAACATCTCTCAACCTCGGAGTTCTCAGGGTCGAAAACGACACACTTTCCGCAACGATAGCGGCGCGCAGCTCTGTAAACAGTGAAAAATACGAGCTTCTTGACAGACTTGAGAAGATTGCTGAAAGTTTCGGCGGAGAATATGCATCCCACTCACACTACCCAGCCTGGGAATACCGCAAAAACTCCCCGCTCCGCGATACAATGACAGCGGTTTATGAAAGACTCTACGGCGCATCGCCCACAGTAGCTGCTATCCACGCAGGACTTGAATGCGGACTTTTCTGCGAAAAGATAGCAGGGCTTGATGCAGTTTCATTTGGTCCAAACCTTTACGGTATTCACACTACAGAAGAAAGACTTTCAGTTTGCTCCGTAGAAAGAACGTACAATTATCTCACCGAAGTTTTGAAATCCCTTTGAAATAATTTGAATAAGTGAAAAGTATTTCCGTCAAAATTCTGACAAAAAAACGGAAAAAGGGACTCATACGGCTTGACATCTGCAAAAGAGTGTAGTATAATAATGCAGAATGTTTTTATAGTCATAACTATGCCTTTATGAGCTCACACGCGAAATAACATTTCGGGTGCGTTTTGTTTTGCATAGGTTTTGACCATTTAAAATACAGTATTGTCTTTATGCAAATAAGGGTTATCCCTCGCTGTTATGTTTTGCACAGACACAGATTAAGGAGTGAATAAATTGGACAGCAAACTTGCTTGGTATATCGTAAAGCGTGTCCTTTTGGCTGTTTTTACGGTGTTTTTGGTAATAACCATCACTTTCTTTGTAATGCGCGCTATTCCGGGCGGACCTTTTCTCTCTGAGAAATCGCCAAGCCCTGAGGTTATGGCAGCACTTGAAGCAAAGTACGGTCTTGACAAGCCCCTTTGGGAGCAGTATGTTACATATCTTTCCGACCTCTTGCGCGGCGACTTCGGCCCCTCTATCAAGAACCGCGGACGTAACGTAATCGACCTTATTCTTGAGGGCTTTTCAATTAGTGCAAAGAACGGTATAATTGCGGCTGCCTGCGCTATTGCTATCGGTCTTACACTCGGTGCTATTGCTGCAGTTTTTCACAACAAATGGATAGATAAGCTTATAATGGTGCTTACGTCTGCCCTCGTTGCAATGCCCTCTTTCGTTATTGCTACGATTTTGCTGCTCCTGTTCTGCATAACCTGGCCTATATTCCCCGCTAACGGTAATATGGAGGGCGGTCTTGTTCTGCCTATAATTTCTCTTGCGCTCTACCCGATGTCCTACATCACCCGTCTTACACGTTCAAGTATGCTTGACGTTATGGGACAGGATTACATCCGTACCGCAAGAGCGAAGGGCGTTTCCAATACGAAGGTTATCTTCAAGCACGCTCTTAAGAACGCTGTTACCCCCGTTATCACCTATGTTGGTCCTATGATAGCGTTCATTCTTACCGGTTCGCTCGTTGTTGAGAAGGTATTTGCAGTTCCAGGTCTTGGCGACTACTTCTTCTCTTCTATCACCAACCGTGACTATCCTATGGTTATGGGTACCACCATATTCCTTGCAACTATTATGGTAATTATGACACTCATTTCCGATATTCTGTATAAAGTATTCGACCCGCGTGTCGATTTGGGTTAAAGGAGGATTTAATAATGAAAAAAGATGTAAATTCTCTTCCCAAGAAGAATTCTTTAAGCCTTCAGCTCGACCTTTCCAAGTTTGAAAAGGCCACTGACGAGGAAAAGTATCTCCAGCAGCGTATGCGTCCCAGCACCACCTTTTTCAAGGACGGTATGCGCCGCCTTTCCAAAAATAAAATTGCAATGACCTGTCTTTGCATTATCGTTCTGATAGTTCTTATCGTTACTTTTGTACCTATGTTCTATCCTTACGACTATGCAACTCAGCTCGGTATTACTCCCGGTCAGCCAGTTGACGGTTCCTACAAGAACTTAAAGCCGTTTGAATACAGTACCACTGAGCTTAAACGTATGGAAGCCGGCGAGGAAATTTTCCCGCATATTTTCGGTACCGATGCTCTCGGACGTGACTATGCTATCCGCGTTATCTACGGAACTCGCATTTCACTCGTTGTAGGTCTTTTTGCAAGTATCATCGTACTTATCATCGGCGTTATTTACGGTTCTATCTCCGGTTATTACGGCGGCAAGGTAGACCTCATTATGATGCGTATTGTTGACATAATCTACTCTTTGCCGGACCTTCTTATGATAATTCTGTTTTCTGTCGTACTTAAGCAAACGCTTAATCTCGATGGAACAATTTTCGCAAAGCTTGGCGTTGGTATGATAAGTATATTTATCGTATTCGCTCTTCTTTATTGGGTAAGTATGGCGCGTCTTATCCGCGGTCAGATTATGACCATTAAGCAGCAGGACTACGTGCTTGCGGCACGTTCTCTCGGCGCACGCGGCGGTCACATTATCCGCCGTCATATGCTCCCCAACTGTATCAGTGTCATCATCATTTCCACCGCGCTTCAGATTCCCTCGGCAATTTTCACCGAAAGTTTCCTTTCCTTTATGGGACTCGGTGTTTCTATGCCTATGCCCTCTCTCGGTTCTCTCTGTTCCGAGGCACTTGGCGGCATTTACACTTATGCATACCGTCTTGTAATTCCGGCAATTATGATTTGTCTTATCGTTCTTTCACTCAACCTGCTCGGTGACGGTCTGCGCGATGCGTTTGACCCCAAACTGAAAAAATAATGAGGTATTTGTAATGGAAAAGTTATTAGATATAAAAAATCTCCATACCTCGTTCTTCACTCCTGCAGGCGAGGTAAAGGCCGTAAACGGCATCTCTTTCAGCCTTGAAAGAGGCAAGGTTCTCGGCATCGTGGGCGAGTCCGGCTCGGGTAAGAGCGTTACTGCCTACTCTGTTTTGCAGATTCTTGCAAACCCCGGCAAAATCGTTGACGGCAGCGTTTTGCTTGACGGCGACGAGCTTGTCGGCGCTCCTAAGAAAATTATGCGTACCATCCGCGGTAACAAGATAAGCATTATTTTTCAGGACCCTATGACCAGCCTTAATCCCGTTTATACAATCGGGAATCAGCTTGTCGAAGCTATTATGCTTCATACCAAGCGTAACCATAAGCAGGCTAAGGCCCGCGCTATTGAAATGCTTGAGCTTGTTGGCATCAACGAACCTGAAAAGCGTATAAAGCAGTATCCTCACGAGCTTTCGGGCGGTATGCGCCAGAGAGTTATGATTGCAATGGCACTCTCCTGCGAGCCTGATATTCTTATCGCTGACGAGCCTACCACTGCCCTTGACGTTACCATTCAAGCGCAGATACTCGACCTTATGAAGGATCTTCAGAAGAAGCTCGGTATGGCTATCATTATGATTACCCACGACCTTGGCGTTGTTGCCGAGATGTGTGATGAGGTTATCGTTATGTATGCAGGCGAAGTATGTGAACGCGGCACTGCTGACGAGATTTTCTACAATCCGAAGCACGAGTACACCAAGGGACTTCTTCGCTCCATTCCTACTGTAAGCGATGACGACAAGCGACTTGAGCCTATCGGCGGTCACCCTGTTGACCTTCTTAATATGCCCGATGGCTGTCCTTTCGCTCCCCGCTGTGACAGGGCTATGAAGATATGCCTTAGCCACAAGGCAAAGGAAATTCTCATCAATGAGGATCACGCTTCCTCCTGCTGGCACAACCTTAAAGATGCTATCGAAGCAGGAACACTTACAAAAGAACAGGTAGAGGAGATGTATAACCATGAGTGACAAGAAACTTCTTGAAGTTAAACATCTCAAGCAGTACTTTGACGTTCCTAACGGTCTTCGTTCTCTTAAGCTTAAGGCTGTTGACGATGTTACTTTTGACATTCACGAGGGTGAAACTCTCGGTCTCGTAGGCGAATCCGGCTGCGGTAAGACTACTGTCGGTCGTTCCATACTCCAGCTTTACAAGCCCACCGCAGGCGAGGTCTGGTTTGACGGCAACCTCATAAAAGGTAAAAAAGTTATTAACGAATATCGCAAGCAGGCACAGATGGTTTTTCAGGACCCCTATTCCTCGCTTGACCCCCGTATGACTGTAAGCGATATTATCGGTGAGCCTCTTGATGTTCACAAGCTCTATTCAAACAAGGCTGAAAGAGCTGAGAAAATCAAGTATCTTATGGACCTTGTAGGTCTTTCAAGCGAGCACGCTTCGCGTTATGCACACGAATTTTCTGGCGGTCAGCGCCAGAGAATCGGTATTGCTCGTGCGCTTGCGGTTGACCCCAAGTTTATCGTATGTGACGAGCCTGTATCCGCGCTTGACGTTTCAATTCAAGCACAGGTTGTCAATATGTTTGAGGACCTTCAGGCAAAACTCGGTCTTACGTACCTCTTTATTGCACACGACCTTCTCGTAGTTAAGCATATTTCCACAAGAATTGCCGTAATGTATCTCGGTAAGCTTATCGAAATCGGTCCTGCAAACGAGGTTTATCACGAGCCTATTCATCCGTACACCATTTCCCTGCTCTCCGCAGTTCCCGTGCCAGATCCGAAGATTGCACGTGCTAACCAGCGTATTCACCTTGAGGGTGACGTTCCGAGTCCTCTCCATATGCCAAGCGGATGTCCTTTCCGTACTCGTTGCCCCAGAGCCTGCGACAAGTGTGCCGAGTCTATGCCCGAGCTCCGAGAGATCAGACCCGGACATTTCGTTGCCTGCCATATGATCGAAGGCTAAAACTAAATACCCGATTATCCTTTTATTAAAGTTAATTCTGCCTGAAAAGGCTTAATTAAAAAATTTTTTTGGAGGAAAACACCAATGAAAAAGCTTATTAGCTTGCTGCTTGTTGTAGTTATGGTACTTTCTTTTGTTGCTTGTGGCGGCGACACCACTCCTGCTACCACTACTGCTGACGGCGGCGAACAGGGTAACACCCCTGCACAGCCTACTTCTATGACTTTGAACGTAGGCGCTTATCCGGACACCATCGACCCCGCTCTTAACAGCGCTGTTGACGGTGCAACCTACATTCTTCACAACTTTGTTGGTCTTGTAGGTTATGACAAGGACGGCAACCTTGCTCCTATGCTTGCTGCTGAGATTCCCGAAGCAGTAACCACCGAGGACGGTATGACCTCTTACACCTTCACTCTCCGTGACGGTCTTAAGTGGAGCGACGG
>JAZSKM010000014.1:0-3425 GCA_045534835.1 Eubacteriales bacterium
TGTCTGTCATACTCTTCTCCGCAGGACTCAACGGCTACACACATAGAGTCTTTTACCGCTTCGACTATAGCATCGTTTGAATTTTCTTTAGCAAATGCGATAGTAAAGTAATTCGGGAAGGTTTTAGCATTCTCTATACCGTGAACGTCACTGGAGCCGACAACCGGGATTTTTACGCCCTCGATGCGAAGCTCGTTCCACATTGCAACAGAGCAGTTATTGTCCGGCACTTTCATACCGCCAATAAGCTCATAAGCATCAAACATTCCGCTTGAAAGCAGGATTCTTGCAAAGTTGGAGTCAACGTTGTGTGTCTTCTCGCCGGGACGCCAGAAAGGATGCGGAAAAATAGCAATACCCCCCGCCTCGTGTATTTTGCTTGTCGCCCACATTGCCATCGCATAGAGATTCTTTTGAGGCTCAGGAACATTTTCGGGGACCTTCGGCAGAAGTGCGGCAACATCTTTTTCGTACTGCCCTCTGTTTTTGATATACTCAAGAGCAACACTCTTTTTGCCGCCTACGTGAACGATATGTACAGTTGACGGAGGTGTATGCACCTCTTCACCTAAAACACGGGTAAAGCCTGTATTTATGCCCTCATACGCCTCATCAATCTCGCCGCCGGGGTAATAACGGTTATGGTCAGTGAGGGCAAAAAAGTCATAGCCCTGCTCGCGATAGTGCCCTGCAAGCGCCGCAGGATCACGCCTTCCGTCAGAACGGTAGGAATGTGAATGCAGGTCGCCACGAAGCGGGCGAAGAGCGTAAAGGTCTTCCTCTACGGCATATACATAAAACTTTTGAAGGAGTTGTCCGTCACGTCCAAGGTGAATAACATACTCCTGCTCTTTTTCAAAGGTGTAGTTAAAACGGAGAACACCGCCGTGTGCTACCACATCAAGCTTTACCGAAACAGGCGTATAATAATTATCGTAGCTGTTGACCGCCATAATGCGAACCAGATATTGTTCTCCCTCGAAAAGCAGAAAAGCTCTTTCGCTTGGAGCAATTATCATCTCGGTTTCTTTCCCCACCTGAATAACGGTAGGCCAAATATTGTAATTCTTAGGTGCAGGTTTCATAAGCAATATCTCCTATGTTAAATTTTACAATCTAATTATACTTACAATATTTTTCAAAAGCAATAGAATATGAAAAACGGCAGAAATTCTGCCGTTTTTTCTATCCAAGAAAGGAGGAAACGTTTTGCATTACCTCACCAACTGCATCAAGCGCCTTACCTGCACGCTTTGAAATTCGCTTGCGCTTTGGTGTCATCATTCCTTTTGCCATCATTCCTACAGCCGCTCCTACCATAAGCCCTGTTACAGCCGCACTTGTCATAACTTTTGTTTTCTTTTTTTGCATCTCTTTACCCTCCGAAAATATTTCAATCTTAGTTTGTCAATATATATTATGTTTTATTAACGAAAATTTTTCTATATTTGACACGATAATCTAATTATGATACAATCAAATAGAAATCAATCAAAGCGAGTGTATTTATGGTAATTTTAAGTGCTACTGACCTGTCGCTGCACTTCGGTACTACGACAGTTCTTGAAAATATTTCTTTTTCGATTAACGAGGGCGACCGACTTGGCATTATCGGTGTAAACGGCGCGGGCAAGACCTCGCTCTTTCGGCTGATTACGGGTGAATACTCCTCGGACACGGGTGCTGTTTATGTTTCAAAGGGCAAGGAAATTGGTGTCCTCGTTCAAAACGCAGACCTCGTTCCTCTCGGCGAAGAAGATAATAGGTCTTCGCTTATCAAAAAAGAAGAAGAAATTGCAATTGAATATATGTACCGCGCTTTTCCCAAACTTCTAAAGATGGAGGCACGTATAGCCGAAATAACAAACGAGCTTATGCACCGCACTGACACGGGCTCTGCATCATATATTGCGCTCACCGAGGAATTCAGCGAACTGTCGCATAAATTCAACGCCGACGGCGGCCACTATTTCAGGGGAAAGTGCAAAAGCATTCTTGAAAAAATGGGATTTGACGAGGATATGATGGATCTCCCGCTTTCAAAACTCAGCGGAGGTCAGCGTACCCGTCTTGCGCTGTCAAAGCTGCTCGCTTCTGAGCCTGATATCCTTATGCTCGACGAGCCTACAAACCACCTTGATGTGGAAACGATACAGTGGCTTGAAAACTTTCTTGCAAATTATAAGAACACCGTTATGGTAATATCTCACGACAGGTATTTCCTTGACCGTGTTACAAATAAAACACTGCATATTGAGCGCCACAGTGCAAAGCTTTATAACGGAAATTACTCGACCGCGCAAAAACTGCGTGAGGAGGCACGCGAAGCCGACCTTAAAAAGTATACGCTTCAGCAAAAAGAGATTGCCAGAGTTGAAGCTATGATAGAGCAGCAAAGACGGTGGGGACAGGAACACAACTTTGTGACAATACGCGCAAAGGAGAATTATCTTAAGCATATGGACAAGGTTGAAAAGCCTGCCGACGAGCTTAAGTCAATACGCCTTTCCTTTCAAAAAGCACCTGCCGGCGGTAATGACGTAATTATTGCTGATGAGCTTTCGAAGTCTTTTGGCGAAAAACTTATTTTTGAAAAACTGTCTTTCCTTATAAAGCGCGGTGAACGCGTGTTCTTCGCGGGACCTAACGGATGCGGAAAATCCACACTCATGAAGCTGCTTGTCGGGCGCGACAAGCCTACAAGCGGCACTGTAGAGCTTGGAACCAACATTTTTGCCGCATACTATGATCAGGAAAATCAAAACCTTAATGAAAAAGCAACCGTGCTTGACGAACTTTGGAACGCATATCCTACACTTACCGAGTACCAGATTCGCAGTACGCTTGCACTGTTTTTGTTCGGATACGAGGACACGCAAAAGAAAGTATCCGACTTAAGCGGCGGTGAGCGTGCAAGACTGACTCTTGCAAAGCTTATTTTGTCCAAAGTAAATCTGCTGATACTTGACGAGCCGACAAACCATCTCGACATCGCTTCGCGCGAGGCTCTTGAAAATGCCCTTTCAGCATTTGAGGGTACTATCGTATGCGTTTCGCATGACCGTTATTTCATTGAAAAACTCGCGACTAAAATTATCGAGATCCTGCCGCCCGACTTCCCTGCTTCTACATTTGTATATACTCCAAGCGGTGTTACAAAGAATATTATGAGGCGTACAGAACCGAGCGCGAACTGATTTTTTCACCAGCGGCGGCGCTTGAAGTCGAGGAAAAAGTACAGGCGCCCACAAGCAGTAAAGAGGACTATCTCCAAAAGAAAAAGGAAGCTGCTGACAAGCGCAAAAACGAACGCCAGCTTGCCGCCTATAAAAAAGAGATAGAAGACCTTGAAGCCGAGCTTATCACAGTCACTGATGAACTGTACGGTGATGCGGCAAGCGACTATAAACGCGCGGCAGAGCTTG
>JAZSKM010000139.1:0-13278 GCA_045534835.1 Eubacteriales bacterium
CATGCGGCAACATGATTGTAGATATCGGCGGCGGTACTACTGACATTGCCCTGATTTCTCTTGATAATACTGTCGTTGCCGAGTCTATTAAGGTAGGTGGCGACAAATTTGATGAAGCGATTATACGGTATATTCGCCGCAAGTACAGTGTTCTTATCGGAGAGCGCACGGCTGAGGAGGTAAAGCTACGTATCGGCTCCGCTTATCCGCGTGAAGAAGAGAAGTATATAGACATTAAGGGACGTTGCCTTTCTCAGGGACTTCCAAAGGCTATTCGGCTTTGTTCTTCTGAGATGCTTACCGCGCTTGATGAGCCGATATCGGCAATTATTGAGGCTGTGTGCGCAGTCGTTGAGCGTACTCCTCCTGAACTTGTGGGAGATGTTTTGAATAACGGTATTGTTATGACAGGCGGTGGAAGTCTTTTGTACGGGCTTGATCGCCGCATAAGCAAAGCTACGGGAATAAAGACAAGGGTTGCTAAAAATGCTGTGCAGTGCGTTGCACGCGGCACGGGAAAGGCGCTTGAATATCTTTCACGTTTGCCCGATGGCGCTAAAAACCTGTCTAAAGCAAGACCTGAAAATCGCTGAAAGTGAACGTTTTTACGTTCACTTTTTAATCGGGGAATGGAAAAATGCTTTTGTTAAAAAAACTTTTTTTAACAGAATATATGGTGAAGCCGCAGGCGCGTCGAGGTGAAATTCCAACGAGCCGTGCGGCTTATTCCGAATTTATAAAACTTGCTTGGCCCGCAATGATTGAGTCACTGTTTGTGTGTATGGCGAGTTTTATAGACTCTCTTATGGTAAGCCGCGCAAGCGATACGGCGGTTGCTGCGGTTGGCGTTACCAATCAGCCGAGAATGTTATTCTTTGTTCTGTTTTTTGCTATAAGTGCGGCAACAGGTGCTATTGTCAGCCGCAGATACGGGGAAAAACGAAAAGAGGCGGCAAGCAGATGTGCTGCTCAAAATCTGACTCTCAGTGTACTTGTAGCCATAATTGAACTTATTGTTGCTTTTTCTGTTGCAGAACCGCTATTGATTTTTTCGGGAGCGCAATCTGATACTATCGCAGAGGCATTGGTGTATTTTAAAATCACTATTGTCGGTATGATGTTCTACTCTTTTAGCTGCGTGCTTAATGCGGCGCAAAGAGGAACAGGACGTACAAAGATAACAATGCGCTCAACGCTTATCGGAAATACGATAAATGTTGTTTTAAATTGGCTGCTTATTAATGGCATCTGGCTGTTTCCGCGCCTTGGAGTCAAGGGTGCTGCTATTGCTACTATGACGGGTCAGATATGTTCATTTTTGGTTTCGCTTATTTCATATTTTGATAAAAATTCATATCTCAAACTTAAGCCTGCGTACTTTTTTAAATTCGAAAAAGAAACAATGCGCGCGCTGGGGCAGGTTGCAAGCGGTGCGGGTGTTGAAAATCTTTTGATGAGAATAGGTATGTTTATGTTTGCTAAAGTTGTTGCAGACCTTGGCACTGCCGAAATGACAACTCATCAGATTTGTATGAACATAATCAACCTCTCCTTTGCTTGCGGGGATGGTCTTGGAGTGGCATCTTCGGCCATTGTTGGTCAGAATCTTGGCCGAGGTCGTCCCGATGTTTCTTTAATGTACGGCAAGGTGGCGCAAAGAATAGCTTGTATATTTTCAGCCATTCTATTTACTGTCTTTTCAGCTGGCGGCGAAATGCTGATGAAGCTGTTCTCGGATGATGCTGATATAATAGGAGAAGGCGTGAAAATTCTTTGGGTCGTCGCTTTTGTAAGTCTCGCACAAACTTCCCAAATAATTTTTACAGGTTCTCTTAGAGGTGCGGGAGATACTAAATATAATGCTATTGTTTCCTTTATAAGCATAGTTCTTATCCGTCCGACACTTGCATATGTATTGTGCCATATATTTGATGTTGGAGTTATTGGGGCATGGTTTGCCTTGGCACTTGACCAGTATACTCGTTTCGTGTGCGTTACGGTACATTTTTACCGCGGCAAGTGGATGAATATTAAACTTTAATTTTGGTGTTATGAAAAGAAAAATCAATATATCTGCAATTATTTTGTTAGTCATTATATTAGTAGCATCAGTTTATGAGTGGTACGCGGAAGAATGTCAAGTACCCGAGATGACTGAGACTGATATTGGAAGTGTAACCGTTCATTTTGTTGATGTAGGGCAGGCCGACTGCGCTGTTATACAAGCTCCGGATGGTAATATTATTATAGATGCGGGCTTGTACAGCTCCGATGACTTCACCGTAGAGGATACTGTTTCGTATATCGACAACCTTGGAATAAAGGATTTTGCATATGCTATTTTTACTCATCCGCATTCAGACCATATCGGCGGCGCCGCTACTGTGATTTTAGAGTATGATGTTGACACAGTTATACTTCCTGATGCGGTCAATCCTTCTACTTCATTTGACAAGATGCTTGAGGCAATTGAATATAAAGACTGTGAAGTGATAGAGGGAAAAGCAGGTGTGTCACTTGACCTAGGAGAGATGTCAATTGAACTGCTTGCACCCGTGTCTGAGAACTACGAAGAGTTGAATAATACAAGTGTTGTTGCAAAGCTAACATACGGCGAAGTATCTTTTCTGTTTACGGGTGATGCCGAGGAATTATCCGAGCTTGAAATGCTGGAAAGGGATTATGACAGCCTTGATTCAACTGTGTTAAAAGTTGGTCATCACGGCTCAAGCACATCGTCTTGTATGGAGTTTATTAAAGCCGTTTCGCCCGAAGTTGCAATCTACTCGTGCGGATATAATAACGAATACGGACATCCGCACCGCGAGGTCGTTAATCGCATAAATTCGATTGGTGCAACTGCCTACAGAACCGATAAGCAGGGAAGTATAGTGATAAAAACCGATGGCAAAGACTATTCGGTTTATACGGAAAAATGAAATTAAGGAGCATAGCCCCGAACAGGGCTATGCTCCTTTTTCTATTTAAAAAAGTTTAAGCTTCAATCTGAGATTGTCTGCAATCATTGCAATAAATTCGGAATTTGTAGGCTTTCCGCGATTATTTTGAATTGTATATCCAAAATAGGAATTATGGGTATCTACATCGCCTCTGTCCCAGGCAACTTCAATTGCGTGTCGTATGGCTCTTTCAACTCTTGAAGTGGTAGTGGAATATTTTTTTGCAACAGATGGGTAAAGAACTTTAGTAACCGAATTTATTATTTCGCTGTCGCTTATTGTCATTAGTATTGCGGTGCGAAGATACTGATATCCCTTGATATGAGCAGGAACGCCTATTTGATGTATGATTTGTGTTACCTGAGTTTCAAGGTCAGGCATTGGTTTTTCGCTCGCAACGGGATTCACCTGAGAAACTGCGTGCGGTTTTATACGCCTTGAAATTATCCTGTCTATATGTTCAATCATACTTGAGTAGTTGTAGGGTTTAAGCATACATAGCTCTGCGCCGAGGCTGTTTGCCTCCATAAAAAGATTTTGGTTTGCCATCATAGAAACAACAATAAAAGATGTTGGCGTATCCTTGCCAAAGTCGATGCTTTTTGCGTTGCGTATAACACCGATTCCGTCAAGTTTCGTAAGCCATATATCAATAATAGCAATGTCAGGGTGACTGTGGCTGATTTTCAGCAAGGCATCCTCGCCGTTTGTCGCAATATCCACATTTCTGTAGCCGGCGCGGTATAAGTTTTCTTTCAAAAAATTTCTTTGTTCGAGGTTTTCATCTGCAATAAGTATTTTTGCATTAAGTTCCATAAGTTGTATATACGCTCCTTCTTCATTTAAATTTAATTTACGCTATTATATTACCATAATTTGGAAATATTTGCAAGTACAATCAACAATAAAAATTACCAAATTTTACCAATCGAGATTGGAGAAAAGAAACAAAAAAAATACTGTTCCTGTCGAAAACAGGAACAGTATATCGAATGAAATTTATTTGCAATGCTCGCATTTTGATGTAAATGCATCGGTCAGGTCAATCTCAAAATAATTCTTTTTTACTTCTTTAAAACCGGTAGCGCGTAAAAGTGTTACGCTTGCGGCATCTGCGGTGCAAGAGGCAAGATGATATCCGCACAGGTCTATAAAGTTAAGTGCTCCGCGTGTCATAATAAACATCGCTTCAAAATCGTCTACACCAGGTTTTTCTCTTATGTCGTGAATAATTGCTTTGCCATCTGAAAATTCAAACTGAAAAATGCCAACGAGCCTATCGTTGTCGTATGCCGAGCAAGCAAGGAGCTCTGCATCATACGCAGCACCGCATTCCTCGCACAACTTTTTTTGAGTTTCTTTGTCTTCAATAGGTTTGACTATAAGCATATGTAGCTCCTTATTTTGCGTTTACCTTGATGTTTTTTAAATACTTTACCTGAGAACGGTCCAAGAACTTCCATTTACCGAGGGCAAGACCTCCGAGGCGTATTTCTCCGATTTGTACGCGGCACAGACGGCTGACCTTTAATTCAACTTGCTCGCACATTTTACGTATCTCACGGTTGCGGCCCTCAAAAAGAGTGATCTTAAGTTTGGCGCCGCCGTCATATTTTTCGGTAAGCTCCACTTCGGCGCCTTTTGTGCGGTAGCCGTCAATAGTCATAGGAGCGCGAAGAATATCAAGTTTTTGTTCATTAACTTCGCCGCGCACGGAAACGTTGTAAATTTTTCCTATAGAATGCTTCGGGTGCGTGAGAATGTTCGCAAGCTCGCCGTCGTTTGTCAGGAGCAAGAGTCCTTCGGAGTTAAGGTCAAGTCTGCCTACCGGATAAACTCTTGCGCCAACATCACTTACAAGCTCTGATACGCATTTTCTTCCGCGGTCGTCGCTCATACTTGTGAGATATCCGCGAGGCTTATGAAGCATAATATAAATATGCTCATTTTGTGGGTATTCTAAAATTTTGCCTTTATACATAACGACGTCCGAAAGAGGGTCAACCTTGTCGCCAAGACTCGCGCGAATACCGTTAACGGTTACTTTTCCTGCGGTAATTTCCGTCTCGGCGGTTCTTCGCGACATAATGCCGCATTCTGTAAAAAATTTTTGTAGTCTGATTTTTTCCATAATTTCCTATCTGAAAATATTTAATATTTTATCAAAAAATGTCATTTTTTCTTCGCGAGCGCCTACATACTCTGTTGCAACAAGCGGCGAAGATCCAATTTCTCTACCGTCTAAAGTAAATACCACTCGTCCGAGTGTTTCTCCTTTATAAACGGGCGCAAAACGTGGATGAATTATCTCAATCCGTTCTACTATGCTGTTGCGGCGCTTTTTAAGGCATACAGTGATGTTATTTTCTGCTGTAACAGAAACCTCATCCATCTCTCCACCTATAATCGGCATACGGTAAAGTATATCGCCGCTGTTTGTGAGCGTAACAGCCTCATACTCAAGAAAACCGTATTCAAGCATATCTGTATGGTCTTTCCAATCGCTTGGCGCGTTAAGTGTTACGGCTACGAGTGTAACACCGTTCCGCTCTGCTGCGCTCACAAGACACCGTCCGCTGTCCTTTGTAAATCCTGTTTTAACACCGCAGGCCCCCTCAAAGGAAAAGAGCAGTTTGTTATGATTTACAACTAATCTGTTTCCAGGGAGGTTTGCTTTTTTGGTGGAACAGATCTCTTTAAACGTTTCGTTTTTCAGTGCATATGCAGCAAGTCTTGCAAGCTCGCTTGCTGTGGTGTAGTGAGACTCATCCGACAGTCCGTGCGGATTGGCAAAGTGAGTACTTACAAGGCCAAGCTCCTCGGCTTTTTCGTTCATTAAAACGGCGAAGCCCTCGACACTGCCGCCAATGATAATTGCTATCGCTTCTGCCGCATCATTTGCACTCCTTAGCATAAGCCCATACAGCAGTTCGCGCAGAGTCATAGATTCGCCTTTTTTTAAATAAAGTGAAGAGCCCTCAACACCGATAGCAGCAGAAGGAATTTCAGTTTTTTTGTCCAGATCGCCGTTTTCAATAGCGACTATTGCGGTCATAATCTTAGTTGTGCTTGCCATACCTCTTTTTGTATCGGCATTCTTTGAAAAAAAGATTTCGCCGGTATCCGCATTCATTAAAACTGCGCTCGATGCCGAAACAGAAGGCTTTGCGGCAGATATGCAGACAGAAAAGGAAATACAAGCAAGAAAAACAGAAATTGTTTTTCTGAAAAATACACCGAATTTGCACATATTAGAATCCCCCTTACATCACAGATAGTATTTACTGAGATGTAAGTTCTATTCATTTGCAAAATCGGTGTAAATAATTATTCTTTTTTAGCAAAAGCGTTCTTCACTTTGGAAATTATCTCAGGAGAACGCTCAATAACAGAAACAAGCTTGTCAATAGAGTCGCCAGCGTTAGGGTTGTCAACGGTTAGAAGCTCAACATTTCCGCTTTTGTTAATAACAAGAAAGCCTATAGGAGATACACTGATGCCTGTACCTCCGCCGCCCGAGAAGTTAGCGGACTTAAGCAGGGAGGATTTTGCTTCTTTAGCCGCGCGGTCTGCATCATAGTCAAGACCGCCCGAGGCAAAGCCCACTGCTACTTTTGATACAGGGATAATAGTGGTACCGCTCGCTGTTTCGATAGGAGAGCCTATAATGGTTTCGGCGCCGACTATATCCTTTATTTTTTCAAGAGAGACTTTGATTATATCATTGATTTTACTTTCTGCCATTGTAACAGTCCTCCGTTAATCAGAATTCATAAGATGAAAGATGTCTTTTCCTTTAAAGTAATTATACGCTAAAGAAATACCGATGTCAAGAAGTTGCCATATTGAAAGGGAAGCGGAAATGGATATATCGTAGGTGACGGTTTCGGATGTAAAGTCGCAGAATACATTAATTTGCCCCTTTCGTTTTTTGCTGATTTTCAAACGGCTGTCTAAAAATTCAAGCAGATAAGCAACTGACTGGGAAATCACACCGTATGTTATTGCGGCTTTTGCGGCATCGCTGCCGCCAACAGTAATTAGTATTTTAGAAACGTCGAGCCGCAGATGCCTGAAAAATCTTGAAAAAAGAATCTTGACAAGAGTAATGACAGTGTCAATCTTTTCTCCGAGGGCACTACCGTCAGAACTTTTATTTTTTGTTTTTTTATCGCTTGGACTTGCTTTTTTGGCATTTTCCTTTGGGTACCCCTTTTTAAATTTTCCTAAGTTTGCACGTCTCTTATTTTTTGGATATAAAGCAAATTTTATACAGAGAATGCGAAGATTTGCCGTTATGTCGTCGTTACATTCAATATCAAGGTGAATACGCAAAAAAGCAAGCGACAGAAAGATTATAAAAATTCCTAAAACAATATATAGTGCTGTCAGCGTACTCACCTCCTAAAAATCAGCAGTGTTTATTCAGCGGTATCTTCACTTTCCGATGTGTCAATCTTTTCTCCTCCTATTTCTTTTAAAGAATCGAGCAGAGAAATATCGTTATCGCTGAGCCTTGGCAGGTCGTCAAGCGAGGATAGCCCAAAGCAACGTAAAAATGCCGCCGTGGTAGTATAAAGCATAGGTCTGCCCGGTGCATCAAGACGCGACTTTGACTCGATGAGTCCGCGCTCTACAAGGGAGTTCATAGCATAGCTTGAATCAACACCACGAACAGTGTCTATATATGCACGTGTGACCGGCTGATTATACGCCACTATTGAAAGCGTTTCAAGCGAGGATGCAGAAATGTTTCCTCCGCGACGAATACCGAGCGCAATGCGTATTTCGCGTATGTAGTCTTCTTTTGTACAAAGCTGGCAACAGTCATCAAAAACAAGCAGAATAAGTCCGCGTGTTACCTTGCCACTGTTATATTCTTCCGCGTATTCTGTAACTATGCTCTTTGCCTCGGATGGGGATACCTCGAAAACCGCGGCGAGCTTTTCATATGTGAGAGGGTGACCCGCCGCAAAAAGCACAGCTTCAAGCACCTCTTTTGTTTGTTCTGAAAGGGAAAGTGAATCAGACATTTAGATTGATCCTTTCTAAAATTCTGTGATAGGAAGATGCCCGTCAGCATCACTGTTGAACTGTAGCATAACGCTGTCGCCTACATTACCGCTTTCGTTGTCCTCTTCGTACAAAAGAATTGTACGTTCCTTTATAAGCTCAAGGAGAGCCATAAAGGTTGCAATAAGTGCAGAGCGCGAATTCGCGGTACGCATAACAGACAGAAGGGAAGCGGGCTTCTTCTTAAGGTGATGGACAATTTCGTGTATCTTTTCGGATACAGGCACCACAGCACCTTTTACAAGAGGGGACAGGTTCCTTGAATGTGCCGCCTCAAGCTCGTGCAGGCGGACTGAAACAATGCTGAGCGCCTTTTTGAGAAGCTCGGGGGAGAGTCCCTCCGGTAGTTCGTTTGGCACCTTGATTTCGTCCTCTTCCTTTTCGGTTCTGCCGCTATACGAAGAATACATAGGGGCAAGAAGCTCGGCAGCTTCCTTTGCCTGCTTGTATATAAGAAGCGCTTCCGCAAGGCTTGCGCGGGGATCCTCTTCGTCAGGTTCAATTCGTGGCAAAAGCATTTTGCTTTTGATATATAAAAGCTCGCTCGCCATAACGATAAATTCGCCCGCAAGCTCAAGGTCCATTGCTCTTGCTTGCTCAATATATTGCATATACTGATCGCATATAAGGGCAATCGGAATATTCATTATATCAATTTTATTTTTATCTATGAGGTCAAGAAGAAGGTCGAGCGGCCCCTCATAAACCTCAAGTTTGTATGTTAGCTGTTCCATACTAACCTCTCGTTATCTTATTATAAGAATGGGAGAAAACCGCAAATCAAGTCGAAAAGCCATATGATACCGCTTACGGCGCCGGAAAGAATTCCGTCAAGCAGCCCGAATACAAGGCAAACGATAAGCGCGATTGAAATATACTGCTCATATTTCATAAAGCCGAAATAGACCTTGTCGGGAAGAAGGACAAAAAGAATTCTTGAACCGTCAAGCGGCGGAACGGGAATCAAATTGAATACTGCAAGTGAAATGTTCATCAAAAAGAATGTGCTGAAAAACAGATATGCGATATACCACATACGGCTTGCAAAGGTGTCGCCTAAATAGTAGACACCGAAAGTACCGAATCTGAGTATATACTCAGAAATTACATACGCGACAAACGCCATAATCAGGTTTGAAAGCGGCCCCGCAAGTGCGGAGATTGCCATATCACGCTTAGGCTTTCTGAAATGTCTTGTGCTTATCGGCACAGGCTTTGCCCATCCGAAGCGGAAGACAAGCATACATAAAGCGCCGATAGGATCAAGATGCTTTATGGGGTTGAGTGAAAGCCGTCCGAGATTTTTTGCGGTAGGATCGCCGAGTTTGTATGCGGCATAGCCGTGTGCAACTTCGTGAACGGTGAGCGACAGCAGAACTATAGGGATACGGAGTATCCATTCAAAAATCTGAAAATTGTCCATTGTTTATACCAAGCCGCTGTAGCTGTAAATCTGAGTCCAGAGCGGCTGTCTTCCTTCTTTTGTTTCTGAAGAAAAGGGGATTATCGGTATTTCATCAGGAATACCCGCATCTTTACGGATGTTATCGACTGCCTTTGCAGCTTCGGTTTTGTTCAGCTTATCCAACTTAGTTGCAACAACAATGAACGGTATATCAGACTGTACAAGCCAGTCGAGCATAACCAAATCATCTTTAGTTGCTCCGACACGGGCATCAATAAGCTGTACTACGAGCTTTAAAAGGTCGATATTGGGGTTGCTTGTGAAATAACCATCTGTAAGTGCAGACCAAGCAGCCTTCTCCGCAGGAGGGCGCTTGGCAAAGCCGTATCCGGGCAGGTCAACAAGGTACAGTTTTTCATCAACATTGTAGAAGTTGATAGTTATAGTTTTTCCGGGCGCACTGCTGACACGTGCAAGGGATTTTCTGCCGAGAAGCGTATTTATAAGAGAGCTTTTGCCCACGTTTGAGCGTCCTGAAAAAGCAATCTGAGGAACCGCCTTTCGCGGAAATTGTCTCGGTATTCCGGCGCTAATCTGCAAAGAGGAATTTTGTATGTTTATACTCATAATGTTCTCCGTTATTATACATTTGTACGAATACGGCTGTTTATGGCGGGCTTTGCGGTATCGCGCTTTACATCGGAACTTATCTTTGCCGCGGTCTTTTTAATTGCCCTTGGTATCGCAAGTGCGTTTTCAAGAACTTCTTTAACAGTTTGGCAAGGAATGATGTGTAATTTTGCGCGCGCTTCTCTATCTATTTTATCCAAATCTTTAACATTGTCTGCAGGGATAAGCACGGTTTTTATTCCGCAGGTGTATGCCGCCATAGTTTTTTCTTTGAGTCCTCCGATAGCGAGTGCTTTGCCGCGGAGGCTGAGCTCGCCGGTCATTGCAACATCACGCTTGGCAGGAATACCCGTAAGTGCGCTCACAAGCGCGGTGACTATTGTTACACCGGCACTTGGCCCGTCTTTAGGCACTGCGCCTTCGGGAAAATGGATATGTATATCCTTTGTTTTGTAGAAGTCGGGTTCGATGTTATATTCATTGGCGATGGAACGGACATAGCTTACAGCAAGCTGAGCTGACTCCTTCATTACATCGCCGAGGGAGCCTGTGAACTCTATTTTTCCGCTTCCGTCAAGGACGGCAACCTCTATTTTTAACATATCGCCGCCGACTGATGTGTACGCAAGACCGTTTACTACGCCGACTTCGTCATTTGCCGAAAGCTTTTCTGGCAGATACTTTCTTGCGCCAAGGTAACTCTGTATGTCACTTGCTTTAATGGAAATCTTGGATGCACCTTCAAGCAGTTTTTTGGCCGACTTTCTGCAAAGAGCGCCGATTTCTCTTTCAAGATTGCGCACGCCCGCTTCTGCGGTATAGTAGTCAATGATTTCTGCAATGGCAGAAGATGCTATCGAAAGCTGCTTTTTATCAATTCCGTGAGCGGCAAGCTGCTTTGGAATAAGATGATTTTTAGCAATGTTCAGCTTTTCAGTACGCGTATATGTAGAAAGCTCAATAATCTCCATACGGTCGATAAGAGGGCGCGAAACGGTGTCGAGCGTGTTAGCGGTTGCTATGAAAACACATTCGGAAAGGTCAATGTTCATTTCTACAAAATGATCGCGGAAAGATTTGTTCTGTTCACTGTCAAGCACCTCGAGGAGAGCCGAGGCGGGGTCGCCGTGAGAATCACAGGTAAGCTTGTCGATCTCATCAAGCAGCAGCAGAGGATTCATAGTGCCTACCTTTTGAAGTGCCGCTATAATACGGCCGGGCATAGCGCCGACATATGTTTTTCTGTGACCGCGGATATCAGACTCATCTCTGACACCGCCAAGAGAAACACGTATATATTTTCTTCCAAGCGCTTCGGCAATCGAGGAAGCAATTGAAGTTTTTCCTACACCGGGAGGGCCGACAAGGCAGAGTATCTGTCCGTTTTTCTTGCCGGAAAACTTAGTGGAAGCAAGATATTCAAGAATTCTTTCTTTTACATCCTCCATACCGTAGTGGTCGCGCTCAAGAATTTTGCGTGCCTTATCTATATCGCAAACGGTATCGGAGTATTTACCAAACGGAATTTCAAGACATTCCTCAAGGTAGTTGTGCAAAACTGTGCTTTCTGCTGAACCGTAAGGCGTTCTTGAAAGACGGTTAACTTCCTTTGTAAGTTTTTCTGCCACTTCTTTGGGGAGATTTGCAGCATCAATTCTGTCAAAAAATTCGTCTATTTCGTTTTGACCGTCGTCGCCAAGCTCACCTTGTATAACCTTGATTTGTTCTCTGAGGTAAAAATCACGCTGGTTTTCATCAATTTTAGCGCGTACTTTTTTGTGAATATCCATCTCACAGCGGAGAATGTCCTCTTCACTTTCAAGCATAGTCAGGATGAGTGCAAGGCGTGTTACGGTATCAAGTTCTTCAAGAATCTCCTGTTTATCCTCATAGCGGACAAGAATATTTGCCGCTATGAAATCAGCAAGAAGTCCCAGATCGCGGATGGTGCGCACTGAGTACAAAAGCTCGTTTGATATCTTAGGCATAAGCGAGGTCACTCTTTCGATAGAGGAAAAAGCCTGACGGAGAAGTGCCTCGGTATAAACACTTTCCTCAGCCCCAGGAGTTTCGATGCTGTTTACAAGCGCGCTTAAATGACGGTCGCTTGAGGTAAACTGTGCAACCTCTGCGCGGCATTTTCCTTCGAGAATTGATCTTATATTACCTTCATTTGTTTTTTCCGATTGCTTACTTTTAGCAGTGGTACCGACTCTGTAAAGGTCATCCGGCATCGGCTTTTCAACAGCCATATCTTTTTGTGCTACAAGCATTATGCATCCGCCAAGTCTTTCCGCGGTTCGTATAGCGTGTATTGATTTGTCCCTTGCTACCTCGATGCTCATCGGAATCGATGGGAAAGCAACCATACCTCGCAAGGGAACAACAGGCAGGTTTATCTGTTCTTTTGTAAAGCAGTTATCAGTCATTATATCTAAATTTCCGGCAATGCCGATCCTTTCGCAAACAATAATACTTCAATTTAATAGTATAACATATATTTTTGCAGATTTCCATAGTAAAAGAGAAATTTATGAGCGCAAATATCGTGAATTCTTTATGAATTTTTAGAGAAAGCAAACTTTTTTTCTAAAAACGGTTGACAAACGTGTTTTGTTGTGTTATTCTTTTAGGGCAAAACAAAGCAGAATGTTTCCGTTCTCACCCACCGATAATTTGCGTTGGTGCGGTTAATAAACTTTTTTCGATATGATGTCGAGGGTTTTTGTGCGGAGATATTTCTTCGCATTTTTTGATTTTTGGAGGTGTTTTACATTAGCGCAAAAGATACTACACTGATCAATGACGATATAAGAGCAAAGGAAGTCAGATTGATTGGTGTCGATGGCGAACAGGTAGGTATTCTTCCTCTTTCGGATGCTAAGGAAATGGCGTACGATAAAGGACTTGACCTTGTGCTCATTTCTCCTCAGGCGGATCCCCCCGTATGCCGCGTTATGGACTACGGCAAGTACCGCTTCGAAAGAGATAAGAAGCAGAAGGAAGCAAAGAAGAAGCAGCAGATTGTCAAGGTTAAGGAGGTTCAGCTTTCCTGCCGTATTGACACTCACGATTTTGAAACACGAGTTAATCACGCACGCAAGTTTCTTACGGGCGGCGATAAGGTAAAGGCTATCGTTCGTTTCAAGGGACGTGAGATGGCACATCAGGATATCGGTCGTGCTATGCTTGAAAAATTCCTTGAGGCTT
>JAZSKM010000187.1:0-2900 GCA_045534835.1 Eubacteriales bacterium
CGAGCGGTCTGTGGATGCAAGCAGCTCCTTTGCAGCATCAAGGCGCACGCGGATAAGATACTGCACGGGGGTACAGCCGTATACACGCTTAAAGCTGCGCGTAAACGCGCCCTCACTCATAGAACAACTGTGTGCAAGCACGCGAACGGTGAGCGTTTCCATATATCTCTGCTCTATCTGCAGCATCGCAGGAGAAAGGCGCTCGGACAGAGTATCAAATCGCTCAAGGCGGCTTATCATACCCTCCCTTGCGATCTTGGCAAGTGCGCCGTAGACCGCAGCACATATTCGCAGGCGGTCGTGGTAGTATTCAAGCGCGTAAGGACTCATCTTCACCACGGAAGAAATAGACGCGCCCTCTCCCGCCTCGCCTATGGCGATATCAGGCAGTTCAAGATGTTCAAGGAACTCATCGCCGGCATCGAACAACACGTACTCTATTGCAAAGTCTTCGCTTTTCTCAGAAAGCTTAAGCGCGATACCTTTTCTGGCAAAAATCAGCATTCCGCAGGAAATTTCCTCATCTCCGTCATCACATTCGAGCATAGCACTGCCCTCTTTTACGCAGATAACAAGATGTCCGCTTTCAAGCGACAGCTCCTTAACCCCGCTTCCAAAAGCGATAGGTGAAACAGGCAGACGGTCACGCTCCTCATTTTCAGTTTGCAAGCCGATATATTCGTCCATAACCGTTCCTCTCCGAAATAGTTACAAAATTCATTTCGCTACTATTATAACAAAAAGGGCTTGCAAATGCAAGCCTTTCAGAAATAGATTGACTTTATAACAAAAAAATAATAAAATGGTTAAAAGCGACCGCAAAAAGGAGTTGCCGTATGGAAATCTGTATCGTTACAAATGACAGCGTTTTAGCACGCTTTATAATTCTTGAACTTGCCGAAGCAGGTTTTTCAGCCGAGCAAAGCGACTCGCCAAGAAATGATGCAAGGCTGAATATTTTTGACCTTGACAGCTTTTCAGAGCATCTTACGGAGCCCTCTGTCGGTTTTTCATGCAGCGACTCTGCCGCAAAGCGTGTAAAACACTTTCTGCACCGCCCGATAAGCGTGCCCGCACTTATAAATATCGTCACTGATGTACTCACTCCGCAAGGTACGAAGCGACAAGAGGAGCGTGTGCTGACACTTGAAAAAGCCTCACGGAAAGTAAAAACAAGCATAGGTACGGTCCGCCTGTCCGAAAAAGAACTGACACTGCTGCTGAAGCTTTGCGATACGCACATTCTCTCAAGAGAGGCTGCGGAAGAGATTTTCGGCGGTTGCGAAAGCAACGTAGTGGACGTGTACGTCCACTATCTGCGAAAAAAGCTTAAGAAAATTTGCCCGTACGAAATTATACTATCAAAGCGTGGCGAGGGCTATGCCCTTGGAGAAATGGTAAGCATAGCCGTAAAGTTGTAAATTTATGTTTACAAACCATATTTACTATGATAAACGACATCCAGAATAGGAGATAGATATGAAGACTACCGAGCTTATCAAAAAAATTGAAAGCGGCTCTCTTGATGCCGTGTTTACCAAGCTTTACGGCGCACAGACAGATATGCAGAAGGCGCGCTATATACGCACTATTAAGAATTTTGAAGAGAATTACGGCGTTGACCGCGATGTTTCCCTCTTCTCCGTCCCCGGCAGAAGCGAGATTTCGGGTAACCACACCGACCATAACCACGGTTGCGTTATCGCGGCCGCAATAAACCTTGATATTATTGCAGTTGCCGCTAAAAATGACAACGATCTTGTTCGCCTTCGCAGTGAGGGCTACAGCGAGGACAAAATGACTGTTGCCGAGTGCAAGAAGCCTGACTCTGGGTACTTCTACAAGTCACGCGCGCTTATCGCGGGTATGGTTCAGGGCTTTGTAAACTACGGTCACAAAAGCGGCGGCTTTGACGCTTTCACTACCAACAATGTACATAAAGGCTCCGGCCTTTCCTCCTCGGCTGCTTTTGAAGCTATGGTAGGTAACATTATCAACCACTTCTACAATGACGGCAATGTTGACAACGCAGAGGTTGCTCGCATCGCCCAATTCTCCGAAAACGTATACTTCGGCAAGCCCTGCGGGCTTATGGACCAGACCGCTTGTGCTGTCGGTGGCTTTGTTGCTATCGACTTTGCAGACCCGAAGGCTCCTATTATCACTCCGCTTGACTTTGATATGAGTGCGGCAGGCTACAGCCTTTGCATCACTAATACCAAGGGCAACCACTCCGACCTTAACGATGAATATGCAGCCATCCCCTCAGAGATGAAGGCGGTTGCGGCATTCTTCGGTAAAAGCGTTCTCAGAGAGGTCGCAAAGGAAGACATTGTTAAGAACATTGCCGATATCCGCAAGCAGACCGGTGACCGTGCAGTGCTCCGTGCTCTCCATTTCGCAAACGAAAACGAGCGTGTGCTTATGCAGACCGAAGCACTGAAGAGTGGCGACCTCGATACCTTCTTTGACGGTGTCAAGGCTTCAGGCAACTCAAGCTTCAAGTATCTCCAGAACATCTTTGCAACCAAAGATGTAAAGGAACAGGGACTTTCTCTTGCACTCTGCATATCCGATGCTATTCTCGGCGACAAGAAGGGTGCTTACCGCGTTCACGGCGGAGGCTTTGCAGGAACAATTCAGGCATTCGTTGCTCACGAGGACGTTGAAGAATACAAAGAAGCAATGGACCGTATTTTCGGCGAGGGCTCCTGCGTAGTAATGTCTATCCGCCCTGAAGGCGCAATCAAGGTATATTAATACAAACCACTCGAAAGAGGCTCCGCAACGGAGCCTCTTTCTTATACACATTGCAAAAGTAAATTATAGTTTATGGGAGTAACGCCGCTACGGCGGCTACCCCTCACCACCCGCTATCACGGGAGCCTCCCCCAAGGGGG
>JAZSKM010000141.1:0-4253 GCA_045534835.1 Eubacteriales bacterium
TCTTTCCTAAGACCGCTTGGCCTCCGACTTCACATACATCACTCTTTCATTCGAGAAGGGTGTTCCCGTAGCACTTGACGGTGTCAAGATGGGCGGCGTTGAGCTTATCACAAAGCTCAACGAAATCGGCGGTGCAAACGGTATCGGTATTGCTGACCTTGTTGAAAACAGACTTGTCGGTATGAAGTCCCGTGGTGTTTACGAGAACCCTGCAGGTGCAATCCTCTACAAGGCACATCAGGTACTCGAGACAATCACTCTCGACCGTGATACACAGCACTACAAAGAGATGGTTGCTCTCCGTTTTGCAGAGCTCGTCTACTTCGGTCAGTGGTACACTCCCCTTCGTGAGGCTCTCAGCGCATTTGTTGACAAGACTCAGGAAAAGGTTTGCGGCAAGGTAAAATTGAAGCTTTATAAGGGCAATATGATAAACGCAGGCGTATGGAGCCCGTACTCCCTCTACAGCGAAGAAATCGCAACCTTCGGCGAGAGCGACTACGACCAGAAGGACTCTGCAGGATTTATCAACCTTTACGGTCTGCCTATCAAGGTTCAGGCAATGGTTGACGGAAAAAAATAAAAACAAGGAAACTAACACAAATGGCAAAGATGTGGGCAGGCCGTACTGACGGCGAGACAAGTAAAATAGCCGACGACTTCAACTCGTCTATTCACTTTGACAGCCGTATGTACCGTCAGGACATAAAGGGCAGTATGGCGCACGCCGCGATGCTCGGTGCAAAGGGAATAATAACTGCCGCTGAGGCGGATACGCTTATTGACGGTCTTTCGGGAATACTAAGCGACCTTGATGGCGGCGCGCTTGAGATAGATATGAGCGCCGAGGACATTCATATGTTCGTTGAGCAGGAGCTTACAAGCCGTCTTGGCGATGTGGGAAAGAAGCTGCATACCGCGCGCAGCCGTAACGATCAGGTTGCTCTCGATATCCGCATGTATCTGCGCGACGAGGTTGACACTATTTCTTCGCTTACCCTCGACCTGCTTTCGGCAATAGCAGACAAGGCAGACGAGTACAAGTTTGCAATAATGCCCGGCTACACACATCTGCAGAGAGCCCAGCCTATCACCTTTGGCCATCATATGATGGCGTATGCGATGATGCTGCTGCGCGACATTGACCGACTTTTCGACTGCAAGAAGCGTATGAACATATCGCCTATCGGCTGTTGCGCTCTTGCAGGAACGACATATGATACAGACCGCTTCTTTGAAGCGGAGAAACTCGGCTTTGACGGTATCGCGCAAAATTCGCTTGACGGTGTTTCGGACAGAGATTTTTGCGTTGAACTGCTTGCGGCTCTCTCAACCCTTATGATGCATCTTTCGCGCTTTAGCGAGGAGATAATTCTCTGGTCGAGCTGGGAGTTCAAGTTTGTCGAGCTTTCGGATGCGTTTATTACCGGCTCGTCCATTATGCCGCAGAAGAAAAATCCGGATATGGCAGAGCTTGTACGCGGCAAGACCGGCAGAGTATACGGCGACCTCTTTGCACTGCTCACCGTTCTCAAGTCGCTTCCGCTTGCGTACAACAAGGATATGCAGGAGGATAAGGAAAGCGTGTTTGATGCCTGCGACACCGTTAAAAACTGCCTTGAAGTATTCGCGGGTATGGTTGCCACTATGACCGTACTCCCCGAGAATATGAAAAAGGCGGCGCAGGGCGGCTTTATCAACGCTACCGACCTTGCAGACTATCTTGTAAAGCGCGGAATGCCTTTCCGCAGTGCATATAAGATTTCGGGCAAGCTTGTTGCAGACTGCATTGCAAGCGGAGAGGTACTCGAAACGCTTCCGCTTGAGAAATACAAGCAAGCAAGCGAACTGATTGATGCCGATATTTACGAGGAAATCTCGCTTGAAACCTGCGTTAAAAAGCGCATTTCCGAGGGCGGTACCTCATTTGACTCGGTTGAAAAGCAGATCGCATTTGTAAAAGCAAAAATTAAGGAACTTTCAAAATAAGATGACTAAGGTGTTTATTGACGGCAGTGCCGGAACTACCGGACTGCGTATTTATGAGCGGCTCGGCGCAAGAGAAGATATAGAGCTTCTTATATTACCCGACGAGCTTCGCAAGGATACCGCGGCACGCCGCGAGGCACTTCACAGTGCCGACGTTGCCTTTCTCTGTCTGCCTGATGCGGCGGCAAGAGAGGCGGTAGAGCTTGCAGACGGCTCTGATATTGCGATTATCGACACGTCCACGGCTCACCGTACCGACAAGAGATTCGCATACGGCTTTCCGGAGCTTTCAGGCAAGCGAGATGCGGTTGCCTCTGCAAAACGCATTGCCAACCCCGGCTGCCACGCAAGCGGCTTTATTGCGCTTGTCGCGCCTCTTACCGAAAGCGGACTGTTAAAAAAGGATGCTTGTCTTTCTGCATTTTCGCTTACCGGCTATTCCGGCGGCGGAAAAAAGATGATTGCCGAATACGAGGATGAGAATGCGCCATCACTTCTTTTGGCACCGCGCCAGTACGCGCTTGCTCAGACTCATAAGCACCTGCCCGAGATGGTAAAGGTGTGCGGACTTGAAAACGCTCCGGCGTTTTGCCCCATAGTTGCTCCGTTTTACAGCGGTATGGAGGTAACTGTTCCGATTTTTGCAAATGATATTAAAGGCAGCATTGATGATATAAAGGCGCTTTATACTTCATATTATAAAAAAGGACTTGTACACTTTTGTGACAGTGCCGGCGAGGACGGCTTTATGTCAGCGGCTGCTTTTTCGGGCAGAGACGATATGGAGATATCCGTACACGGCAACGCCGACAGGATACTTCTTGTTGCAAGATTTGATAATCTCGGCAAGGGAGCAAGCGGTGCGGCAATACAGAATATGAATATTCTGCTTGGTGTCCCCGAAGAAACCGGACTTGTAGTTTAAAATAAGGATTAATATATAATGAAAACTATTTTCGGCGGCGTTTGTGCCGCAAAAGGCTTTACAGCGGGCGGTGTTCATTGCGGCGTTCGCAAAAACCGTACTAAGCGTGACATTGCTATGATTTTCAGTGAGAAAAGGGCAGCGGCAGCAGCGGTATATACGACCAATCTTGTCAAGGGTGCGCCCTTGACGGTTACAAAAAACAATATTTCAGACGGATACGCTCAGGCGATTATCTGCAATAGCGGAAACGCCAACACCTGCAACGCAGACGGCATTGAGATAGCGCAAAGGATGTGCGACATTGCCGCCCATACTCTTGGTATTTCGGCAAGCGATGTTGTGGTTGCATCTACCGGTGTTATCGGTCAGCCGCTTTCAATAGTTCCTTTTGAGAGCGGAATTCCTGCCGTTAAGGCTGTGCTTTCCGAGGACGGAAGCGATGCTGCGGCTGAGGGAATTATGACTACGGACACTGTGAAAAAGGAAATTGCGGTTTCCTTTAACATAGGCGGTAAGGAGTGTAAGATTGGCGGCATTGCCAAGGGCAGCGGTATGATACATCCCAATATGGCGACGATGCTTGTATTTATCACAACCGACGTTGCTATTGCTCCAAAGATGCTGCAAAAGGCGCTTTCAAGCGACATTGCCGATACATTCAATATGGTCAGCGTTGACGGCGACACCTCGACTAACGATATGGTCACCGTGCTTGCAAACGGTATGGCAGGTAATAAGGAGATAACCGAAGAAAACGAGGATTTTGCCGAGTTTATGAAGGCTCTTAATACCGTAACCGTTTATCTTTGCAGATGCATCGCGGGTGACGGAGAGGGCGCAACGAAGCTGCTTGAATGTAACGTAAGCGGAGCGAAGGATATTTCCACTGCCAAGACTGTTGCAAAGAGCGTAATCTGTTCAAGTCTGCTTAAGGCGGCGATGTTCGGTGCGGATGCCAACTGGGGCAGAGTACTTTGTGCTATAGGATACAGCGGCGCTGATGTTAACATAAATAAGGTTGACGTTTCTTTCAGAAGCGTAAAGGGCGAAATTCTTGTATGCAAGGACGGCGCAGGGGTTGAATTTTCCGAGGAAAAGGCAAAAGAAATTTTGCTTGAAAAGGAAATTGAAATCATTATTGCTCTCGGAGACGGAAACGGCAGTGCCACCGCGTGGGGCTGCGACCTGACCTACGACTATGTAAAAATTAACGGAGATTACAGGACGTAAATTATAGTTTATGGGAGTAATTACATCTCCCCGCAAGATCCTTCGACTACGCTCAGGATGACAAGCGGGGCCCCTGCAAAGCGAAAACCCGACCTGTCATTCCGAG
>JAZSKM010000006.1:0-13901 GCA_045534835.1 Eubacteriales bacterium
CCCTGCTCTTCAAAACCGTAAAAAACTCCGCCGCTTTTGTAAAAAACGATTTTAATCATAGAATATTAGCCGTTGATCTTATCGATCTGAACCTTGGTATAAGGCTGACGGTGACCGATCTTCTTCTTCTCGTTCTTCTTCGCCTTGTACTTGATAACATCAATCTTCTTGCCCTTGCCGTTCTTAACGACATTAGCAACAACAGATGCACCGTCTACATAGGGAGCGCCAACGACAAAACCTGCATTGCCGGAAACAGCAAGCACTTTGTCAAATGTAACCTTGTCGCCTTCGTTAACGTCGAGCTTCTCTACAAAGAGAATGTCGCCTTCGTTGACCTTGTACTGCTTTCCGCCTGTTTCGATAACTGCAAACACGAAAAGCACCTCACTTTCATTTATGACTCGCTGACAGAGGGCGGCGTATACACACACTTAAAAAAGCCCAATTTCACGCGGCAAACTATTATAACATTATAAATGCGTGGTTGTCAATACCTTTTGCTATATTTTTCATTTAATAGTCAAAAACATTTTTTCTGCGTATCTGACAGTCTCCATTGCATCTTTTGCATAAGCATCCGCGCCTATTTGTTCCGCATAATTCGCGGTAAGAACTGCGCCACCGACAATGGTTTTTGTATCCGGCGCTTTTGCTTTTAAAAGCGCGATAGTTTTTTCCATAGCCGGAACTGTTGTTGTCATAAGTGCGCTGAGTCCGACAAGCGGTGCACCGGTTTCTCTAACGCAATTTAAAACGACCTCAGGCGAAACGTCTTTTCCGAGATCTAATACCCTAAAACCGTAGTTTTCAAGAAGCAGTTTTACAATATTCTTGCCAATATCGTGTATATCTCCCTCGACAGTAGCAAGAATAATAGTTCCCTTCTTGGAAGAAGCATCGGTCACGGTGAGAGCGGATTTGATTTTCTCAAAAGCCGCCTTTGCTGCTTCTGCGCTCATAAGCAGTTGCGGTAAAAATACTGTGTTTTTTTCAAAACCGCTACCAACGGTGTCGAGTGCGGGGATTATTTCTTTTTGTACTATCTCAAGCGGTGGGATTGCTTTAAGCATCTCTGCGGTGATTTTTGCCGCCTGCTCTTTCAACCCCTTTATGATGGCCTGCTCAAGTGCGCTGCCGCCCTGCTTTTGATCTACGGCAGCAGTGTTGACAGAAGCAGCGGTCTGCATACTACTCTGCACAAAGGAAATATAGCCAGCACAATTTTCATCGTGCCCGTTTAATGCATTGTACGAATAGTAAACGCGCATCATTTCAGCAGAATACGGGTTCATAATTGCAGCGGAAAGTCCGCGTGCAAGTGCCAAAGAAAAGAAAGTGCTATTTACGGTATCGCGGCTTGGTAAGCCAAATGAAACGTTAGAAACCCCAAGCACGGTATTGCAACCGAGTTCAGTGTGAATTCTTCTGAGCGCGTTCAGAGTAATTGTAGCGGCGTTTTTATCGGCACTAACGGGCATTGTAAGCGTATCGAAAATCAGGTCTTTTTTGTCAATGCCGTATTCCTGTGCAACAGAAACTATTCTTTTTGCAATTTCAAAGCGACCGTCGGCATCTGTGGGGATCCCGTTTTCATCCAAGGTAAGTGCAACAACAAGACCGCCGTATTTCTTTGCAAGAGGAAATATCAAGCGCATACTTTCCTCTTTACCGTTTACAGAGTTTATCATCGGTTTCCCGTTGTAAATTCTGAGAGCGGTCTCCATTGCCGCTGGCGAAGCTGTATCAATCTGTAGCGGTAGATTACATACAGACTGGATCTCGCAAACTACTTTTTTAAGCATTGCACATTCATCAATTTCAGGCAATCCGACATTGACATCAAGAATGTGGACACACTTTTCCTGCTGCGAAACCGCTTCATTTAAAATATAGTCAATGTCATTGTCGCGAAGCGCCTGCTTCAAGAGTTTTTTACCCGTCGGATTTATGCGCTCGCCAATAAGTATCGGTGACTCACCGAATGTAACAGCGTTTGTGTAAGAAGAAACTACGCTGAATTTTTTATCGCTGATTTCGGTAGGAGTAATTCCGCAAATCCTATCAGAAACTGCTTTAATATATTCGGGAGTGGTGCCGCAGCAACCGCCGACGGCCCTTACTCCCTTTTGTACAGCAAAAAGAATTTCAGCAGCGAACTCATCTTTGTCAATATCAAAAACGGTTTCGCCGTTTACACTTCTTGGAAGCCCTGCATTGGGCTGAAAGATAACAGGCGTTGATGAAAACTCGAGATAATCGTCTATTACCGAGCAAAGCTGCCTTGGTCCGAGCGAACAGTTTACACCGATACAATCAGCACCCATTCCCTCAAGCATTGCAATCATTGCGTGGGGAGATGCGCCTGTCATTAGCTTTCCGTCCTCACCATAGGCATTAGAAACAATGACCGGCAGATCGCTGTTTTCCTTTACTGCAAGCAGAGCCGCTTTTGTTTCGTAGCTGTCGTTCATCGTTTCGATAATTATAAGGTCTACACCCTGCTTTGCACCTATTGAAACAGTTTTAGCGAAAATAGAAACAGCTTCCTCGAAATCAAGGTCGCCATACGGCTTTAACAATTTACCGAGCGGTCCGATATCAAGCGCGATAAACTTTTCCTTTGGCGAGTGGCTATCGTTCATAGCGGCTTTTGCGTTGTCAATGGCGGCTGTAATTATTCTCTCAAGCTCTTCTTCGGAAAACTTGAGAATATTGGCGCCAAATGTGTTAGTAGTAACAACATTAGAGCCGGCGTTAAAGTATTTTAGATGTTGCTCTTTTATAACGTCCGGATGTGTCAGATTCCACAGCTCCGGATGTTCGCCCGGCTTTAGTCCCTCTTGTTGCAAAAGTGTACCCATCCCGCCGTCAAAAAGTACAGTATTATCTTTTAAAAAATCTAAGAATCTCATTTTTTAATTCCTATAAAAGCAGTAACAGATTTAGTTGGCGACATCAAAAGGCTGTCGTTTAGCACAAGCCCCATCTTTCTCGGACAGTCGAGCAGGCGGATAATATCAGGCTGAACACTTAAAGGCAAGTCGCCGTATCCTGCGCTAACTCTTCTGCTTGTTTTAATTTTAAGTTCCTTTTTAATGTCCTTAACAAAAAGATTGCAAAGGCTCTCAACGCGCTCGGTGCCGAGCGCCTGAAGCATTAGTGCCTTTGACGGTGCCGTGCGTGAGTATTTTTTTATAAGATGGTCTATCCCCATACCCACTGTCGCCACAAACACGATATAACTATCGCAGTCCCTGAGCACTTTTGATAGCATTTTCGAAGCAATTTGTGTAAAACCAAGATTAATTATATCGCCGCGAGTTTCAAAGGTTGAACGAATGTACGCTACACGATACACAAAACAGCGGTCAGCCTCGCTAATACATTCGTCAAGCAGCATATAAACATTTTCGTCAGGCTCTTTACATAGAGCATATTTCAAAACGGCACTTTTGTCAATCGGAGGCGGGGCATAAAATTTAAAATCTGAAGATAAAATCATTTTCCAAGAATGGCAGATAGGTTACTCTGTATCTTTGCAGCCACGTCGGCGCTGTTCATTGAATAGACGTGAACATTTAAAATGCCGTTTGCGTACAAATCTATTATCTGGTCGGTTGCATATGCTATGCCTGCCTGCTTCATTGCGGCAGGATCGCTACCAAATTTGTCAACAAGGCTTTTAAATCGCTGGGGCATAAAAGAGCCTGATAGCTTTATCGCCCTGTCTACCTGCTTTGCATTGGTAATCGGCATAATTCCGGGAATGACGGGAACGGTAATACCCGCTTCTCTGATTTTATACAAAAAGTTGTAAAGAAGATTATTGTCAAAAAACATTTGCGTAGTTAAGAAGTCGCAACCTGCATCTACTTTTTCTTTCAGCCTCTTGATATCTTCCTTTTGATTTGTGCTTTCGGGATGGATTTCAGGATAACAGGCAGCTCCTATGCAAAAATCCGTGCCACTGCCTTTAAGCTCACGTATGAGGTCGATTGCGTGGTGAAAACTCCAGCCGCTCCTGTCAGAATTTTCAAGTTCTGGTGTAAGATCACCGCGGAGAGCCATTACGTTATCAATACCCGAGGCAATAATTTCTTTAATCATCGAACATACGGTTTCGCGAGTCGAAGAAACGCAGGTGAGGTGTGCAAGGGTCGGAACATTATACATTTTCTTGATATTTCTTGCGATTTCAAGCGTGTATTTGCTTGTGCCGCCGCCTGCACCATATGTAACGCTCATAAAAGACGGGCGAAGCTTGGCGATTTCTTCGGTTGCGTGTTTTACACTTTCAAAGGCAGTGTCAACCTTTGGGGGAAATACTTCAAATGAAAGAGAAAGTTTATTCTCAGAAAAGATATCAGTGAGCTTCATTTATTGACCTCCTTAATTTCCGTAACCATAAGAACACCGCTTGATACCTTGAACTTGATTTCAAAGTTAGAAAATACAAAACCGAAAATTCTGTCAGGATCATCAATATACTGCGGTCTTGGGTCACAAGCAAGCAGCTTGAGTAAAGACTCCTGTTTTTCTGCAGGTATAAGATTTAATATAGAATCATCAATATCGACATTTAAAGAATAGTCCTTCTTTTCATCGGCAAAGCCGCACTTTGCATCAGGATGACTGTCGGTAAAAGCAAGATATGGCTTGATATCGTAGATGGGTGTTCCGTCCATAAGGTCCGCGCCCGAAATACGAAGCACACTTCCCTCTGCTGTTTTTTCGATACCTATAAGTTTTACGGACGAAAGCCCGATAGGATTCGGGCGAAATGGCGACCTCGTAGCAAAAACACCGACTCGTTTGTTTCCACCAAGTCTTGGCGGCCTGACAGTAGGTGACCAATTCTCCCTCTCGGCCATTGAAAACTTCCATATCAGCCAAAGATGACTGTAGCCTTCAAGCCCTCTAAGCGCATCATCGCTTCTGAACTCGGGCTCAAAAACAATGGTAGCATCAAGGTCTGCAAGACCGCTTTGCCGCGGTATGCCGAATTTCGTTGGAAAGTCGTTTTTTATATGTCCGATTATTTTTAACGGTTTTTCCATTTTTGTTCCTTTTTGAAATATCAATCTACGCTTTGTCAAAATCTTTGCCGTATCTTATAAATGAAACGATAACGGAGGTTATTGTAAAAATCTCGGTTAATATACCACCGATTGTAAAAGTGAAAAAGATGTTGTTGATGAGCCAAATCGGTGACACACAGCATAGCTGGACTTTTCTGATAATACCACCGTCTTTATACCATAAAGTATATCCTTGCAATAATTGTGAAGACAACAGAAATAGTGTCCAGATTCCGTCATATGTAAAAATTGTAACGATAGTATAAATTAACAGCATTCCAATGAAAAAGGCGTTGTTATGTGTTTTTTTGTTCAAAATTACCGCTGTACGTAATATACCAAGAAGATTGTAACCGGCTGAAACATACGAACCAAGCATTAAAAAGTTAATCGCAAATAAAAGATTTCCAATGCTTAGTACAAGTAAAAAGTTTTTGTTCTTTTTACATTGGAAAGATAGAGCATTAAATACAAGCGCAACAATTCCGATGCTTTGTGCAATAACCGTAATCATAACAATCTCCAAGTGCGAATATAAATGTTGTATTTTAGTATTATATCACAGAATTTTTAGGTTTGCAACAATTGGATTCAGTTAAGAATACGTTAAAAGATTAAATTGTGTGAAGCAGAATATCACTCGGCGAAGCCGAATATAACTGCGTAGCAAAATAACTTGCCAAAGGCAAATACAACTGAAAAAAGACTATTCCGAAGAATAGTCTTTTTACTGGTGCGGGCGAAGGGACTTGAACCCCCACGTCGTTGACACTAGATCCTAAGTCTAGCGCGTCTGCCAATTCCGCCACGCCCGCAAGCGAAATCAGTATAACATATATTCTAAAAAGTGTCAAGCAAAATTACTATTTAACATCTTCTTTCATAAGCTCGCTTGCGCTTGTTACAAGTCCTGCTAATGACTGAATTTCAGAAGGAATAATGATTTTTGTCGACTTGCCGTCACCAACCTTTTCAAGCGCCTCAAGGCTCTTGATAGCAATATAGCCGTTGCCCGGCGTCGCTTCGTTTATCATACGAATACCCTCTGCGGTTGCCTGCTGGACCTTAAGAATCGCTTCTGCCTGTCCTTCTGCTTCGTGAATTTTCGCTTGTTTAAGCGCTTCAGCACGCAGAATAGCTGACTGTTTTTCGGCCTCTGCTTCAAGTATCATTGACTGCTTTTTACCCTCGGCAACAAGTATTGCGGAATTGCGCTCACCCTCAGCCTTAAGAATAGACTCACGGCGCTCACGTTCTGCCTTCATTTGCTTTTCCATTGCATCCTGAATTTCTTTGGGAGGCATAATGTTTTTAAGCTCAACGCGGTTTACCTTGATGCCCCAAGGATCGGTAGCTTCGTCAAGAATAGAACGCATTTTAGAGTTGATAATATCACGCGAAGTAAGAGTGCTGTCAAGTTCAAGCTCGCCTATGATATTACGAAGGGTGGTCGCGGTAAGATTTTCAATTGCTGAAATCGGATTTACAACACCGTATGCATAAAGTTTACAGTCGGTTATCTGGAAAAATACAACGGTATCAATCTGCATTTTTACGTTATCCTTGGTGATAACCGCCTGCGGAGGAAAGTCTGCGACCTGCTCCATAAGAATTACCTTCTTGGCGATTTTATCAAGAAAAGGCAACTTAAAATGAAGGCCTGTCTTCCAGGTTCCACTGTAAACGCCAAGGCGCTCGATTACATATGCACGCGCCTGCGGTACAACCTTGATACAGGAAATGCAGATAATTATTACGATAATTGCTAAAGAAATAATGATAGGTTCCATATTTTTCTCCTTTTTAAATTATTCGGCAGATTTGCAGACAAGCTTTACGCCTTCTATAGAAAGTATCTCCACGCGCGCATTTTCGGGCAGTTCGGTACCGTCAAAAGACCGAGCGCTCCAATACTGTCCTGACACCTTAACGCTTCCCTTTCCGTTAATATTGTCAATTGTTTCGGTAACAATACCGATTTTTCCGATAAGCGCATCAGCATTGGTAGACTCAACAGGCTTAAAAGAAGTATACTTTTTCCATATTGTGCGTGAAAATATCAGCAAAAGTATGGAAAGTCCGAAAAATACCACTACCTGCAAGTATGTCGGTACGTCGCAAAATGCAAAAACCATAGAAACAAGTGCAGGCGGGACGAACCAGATAGAAAGCAGTCCCGCCGTCAATGCTTCAACCGCCAGCGAAACGATTACAACTCCGAGCCAGATGTACTGCATACACATACCTCCTTCCTTTTGTTATATAATAATTTACTTGACAAGTTTAAAAAAATCGACTATACTAAGAAAGTCAATAAATATCGACACACACTTAGGAGGAAATAACTTATGTTTGATAAAGTAAAGTCACTTCTCGTTGAGGAACTTTCAATCAATCCTGATGATATCAAGCTTGAATCCGATCTCGAAAACGATCTCGGTATCAACTCACTTGAGCTTGCAGACCTTGTGTTCCTTTGCGAAGAGAAATTCTCTGTACAAATTGATGACGAAAACATCAAAGACCTTGTCACTGTCGGCGATGTTGTAAGTTATCTCGAAAATCTTGTAAAATAATTTCTTTTAAAACCGTGTTTTTGACACGGTTTTATTTTTTTGAACTTACAAAGAAAATCGTAATTTCGGAATTTGCGGCTTCAAGGTCCTTGTCAAAAGCAACATACGGGAAGTTTTCAACAAGGTATCTTGTCTGAGGATGTACCACCGAAAAATCCTCGCCCTTTATAGAAACGTGAACACGGGAATCTTCTCTGCCCCAAGCACGCGCAGCGGTGCGGAGTTTTCCGCAGCCGCGCATTTTTGAGCCGCAGCCGTGAATAACCTTAATCACGCGCTCTCCGATTGCATATGCAGAGGCGAACTCATATTCGAGGATACGCAGGGCGGCTTTCTCATCAGGTAAACCGCCTCTTATATCTATTTCATAAATCTTTTTTTCCTGTTCCATTTGCTATTTAACCTCAACGATTGTGACACCGCCGTCTCCCTCGCCGAATACACCTAAACGGAAAGAAACAATTCGCTTATCGTGTTTCAGAAATTGCCACACTGCCGCTTTGAGTGCGCCCGTACCCTTTCCGTGAATTATTCTTACGGTGTGTATTCCTGCAAGTGCCGCATCATCAATATACTTATCGAGCATAAAGCACGCATCATCGCCATACATACCGCGAATATCAAGCTCGGGACTAAAGGTTTTTACAACCGTATTACGGTATGCACTTTTTTCTTTATTTTTCTTTGTTACACTTGGCTGATTTTCAATCAGCTTTAGGTTTGTAACCTCTGTACGGGTAGAGATTCTTCCTGCCTGAACACGGACCATACCGTTCTTATCGGGCGGGCTTATAACGGTACCCGTTTGCCCTATGCTCATTATAAGAACATTGTCACCTTTAATAAGCGCTCTCGGCAGTACATAATTTGCATCGGTAAGGTCTTCAATCGGATCGTACTCGCTGCTGTTACGCCTGAGTTCCGCGCGGATTGACTGCCGCGCCTTATCAAGCTCCTCTTTTTTAACCTCTTCAGCCTTTTTCTTTTTAAGCTCGGAAATTTCTTTTAAAACAAAATCGCTCGACTCGCGCGCACTTTGAATCATTCTCTTCGCTTGATTCTGTGCGCGGTCCTTTTCCTTTTCGGCCTCTTTGCGATGCTTTTCTATCTCCGCCTCGGCCTTCTGTTTAAACGCCTCATATTCGATTTTCAGGCGCTCCGCCTCTTCTCTTGCACGCTCCATAGCGATTCGGTCAGCTTCAAGTTTCTCAATTATGTTTTCAAAGCGCTTGCTGTCGCCTGAAATATAAGAATTGGCATTATCAATAATATCCTTTGGAATACCAAGTCTTTCAGAGATGGCAAATGCGTTTGACTTTCCGGGAGTGCCGATAATCAACTTATATGTCGGGCGTAGCGATTCAATGTCAAACTCGCAGGAGGCATTTGTGACTCCGTCAGTATCGATTGCATATGCCTTTAGCTCTGCATAGTGCGTAGTGGCGGCAGAAAGTGCGCCCTGCTGCCTAATTTTTTCAAGAATAGATACGGCGAGTGCTGCACCTTCGATAGGATCAGTTCCTGCGCCAAGCTCATCAAGAAGTACGAGAGAACGCGGCCCCGTGTGCTTGAGGATTTCAACGATATTCACCATATGTGCAGAAAAAGTGGAAAGAGATTGCTCAATGCTCTGTTCATCGCCTATATCGACTAGTATCTCTTCGAAAACACACATTGTAGAATTTGGCGCAGCAGGTATCTGCAGTCCTGATTGATACATCAGCGCAAAAAGACCGATAGTCTTAAGTGTTACGGTTTTTCCACCTGTGTTTGGCCCTGTAATTACAAGAGTATCGAATGAATCACCAATATTTACAGTTATCGGTACGGCAGTTTTTTGGTCAAGCAGGGGGTGTACTGCGCGCTTTAAACTGAATTGCTTACCGTATTCGTGTATTACAGCATTTGACTTCATTCTCTCGGCGAGACTCGCGCAAGTAAATGCAAAAGCAAGCTCGGTAACGAGATGATAGTTTGAGGAAAGCATCTCGGCGTTTTCTGCGCAAAGCGCTGAAAGTTCATAAAGAATACGCTCAATTTCACGCGCTTCCTTGTTCTTTAAGATCTTGAGCTCGTTGTTTGCTTCGACTACCGAAACAGGCTCGATAAACACAGTTTGTCCGGAAGCGGAGGTATCGTGAACAAGACCTTTGATTTCATTTTTATGCTCAATTTTTACGGGAACAACATATCTGTCATTTCGTAGAGTAACAATGTTTTCCTGAAGTAGCTTGCCGTATCCGCCGCTAATGAACTTTTGCAAGGTTTCTTTGATTTTGTCATTTGCACTACGAATTTTACGGCGAATATCTGCAAGTGTGGGACTTGCATCATCGGCAATCAGGTCTTCGCCAATTACAGTACGTGATATGCGCTCTTCAAGGTTTCTGTTAGCAGCGAGCAGTAAAAATGTTTCGTCAAGAACGGTATCAAACGGCTTATCTGTCTTGATGTAATCGGAAAGACCGCGCGAAACGCGAAGAAGGTCTGCTATCTCGATCAGCTCACTCGCCTGCAAAAGCGCACCGCGCTTTGCCCTGCCAAGCGTTTCTGAAACATTTTTAACACCACCGAAAGACGGATATCCCTTTGCTTCGGCAAGCCTTCTCGCATCGGCAGTTACTTTTTGTTTGTATATTACTTTCTTTTCGGCTGAATACGGCGTAAGGCGGAGTGCAAGCTCACGCGCTCCGTCTGTGAGAGCACAGTCGGCAAGCATCGCTATAACCTTATCGTATTCAAGCATTGCCAGCGTTTTTTGTGTGTACAGCATTTTAATTACAGCGACTCGACCTCGTGATAAAAACTCAAGGTCTGAGGCTTTTTCTCCAGTCGGTAAACTAAATGATTTTCAGTAAATTTTGAAAGCTTACTTAGCTCCTCTTTTTCCATACTGAAAGAGAAGATTTTGTCAGCGGGACATTCAATGATATACGAAACTGCACTTCGTACATCTTTAGTAGTTGGTATAATTTGCGAAGCATATAAAAGCTCTTCTTCGGCATTGACACGCTCTCGTGACTCGATATATTCCTTAAGTGCCTTAGCCCTGCAATCGGAGCATACTATCTCGCCATCGTGCAGAGAGAAAAAGTATTCGTTTGCAGTTGCCCTTGCGCATACCGAACAGTTATCAACATTCGGTGCAAAACCGAGCAGTGCTGCCGTACGCATTTCAAATACAGCCTTGACCGCTTCAAGCGGGCGAAGGTCGGTGGAGATTGCGTAGAGTGAATTAAGTGCTAAGCGAAGAAGTTCAGGCTCTTCCATATTCTCATAAACCGCTATGTCGAGAATATCGCAAATATAAGAAGCAAGCGCAAGTTTGCGTATATTTTCGCGGATAGCGTAGAAATTTTCAATAAGCACGCCCTCTTTTATCCAGAAGAAGCCGTCTTTTTCGTAGAGAATAAACTCGGAATATGAGAAAGGTTCGATGCAAGGAAGCAGCTTGCTCTTTGCAGAGCGACTTCCCTTTGCACAAACAGTGATTTTTCCACGCTCAACGGTAAAAAGAACTATCAATCTGTCGCTGTCGGTTCGCTGTATGGTTTTCAGCACAAGTCCTTTAATGCCGATAAGCAAGAAAATCCCTCCTTAATCCTGATTATATCCGAAATTGCTGACAGAAGCAGCACTGTCGCGCCAATTCTCCTTAACCTTTACCCAAAGATTTAGGTATACCTTTGTGCCAAAGAAGGTTTCAAGGTCCTGACGTGCGTAAGTACCGACGAGTTTTAACGCGGCACCGTTTTTGCCTACAATAATTCCCTTATGTGACTCTTTTTCGCAGAAAATTTCAGCGCGTATGCGGATAATCTTTTTCTCTTCTTTAAACTCCTCTATTACAACAGCGGTACCGTGCGGAATTTCTTTATTGAGGGTGCGGAGTAGTTTTTCGCGGATAATCTCTGAAGCAATCTGCCTTTCGGGCTGGTCGGTGATAGCATCCTCGGGGAAAAACCAGATGCTTGGATATAAAAACTTATCAATTTCTTCAAAAAGTCCATCAGTTCCCTTGCCATTCTTTGCACAAATCGGAACTACCGCATCAAAGCTGTGAACAGCTGCATATGCGGCTATGGTCTCAGCGATAGCCGCAGGTGTATGCTCATCAACTTTATTTACAACGAGAATGCAGGGAGTTTTACTTGCCTTTACTCGGTCAATAATCCCCTGCTCTATGTCTGCGACACTCGGAACAGGCTCGACAACGAGGAGAATCACATCCGCTTCGCCAAGGCTACCAGTAGCCGTCTTAACCATAAAATCTCCGAGCGCCGTGCGCGGCTTATGCATACCCGGAGTGTCAAGAAACACATATTGATTTTCACCCTTTGTGAGAATACCGGTTATACGGTTTCTTGTGGTCTGCGGCTTGTTTGAAACAATAGCAATTTTTTCGCCGCAAATGGTATTGAGAAGGGTCGATTTACCAACATTAGGTCTGCCAACTATAGCAATAAAAGCAGTTTTTGTCATCGTCATTTTCCTTTACTGAATTTCAAGTCCTAATAGCTTCATAATTTCGCGTTGCTTCTGTCGCATAAGCGTTTCCTCCTCCACGGATCTTTCGTGGTCATAGCCAAGGAGGTGCAGGACAGAGTGTACACATAGAAAAGCAACCTCGCGCTCAAAAGAGTGACCGAACTCATCTGCCTGCTCTTTTGCACGTTCAAGAGAAATTACAATATCGCCAAGCTCGGCGGCGCTGCCGTCTAGCGCATAAATTTCCTCGGTTTCGGTATCAAACATTGGGAAAGACAAAACATCTGTAACAGCATCTTTATCTCTGTACTCTCTGTTAAGCTCACGGATGCCCACATTATCTGTATAAGTCAGCGACAGAGCGCAATCAAACTCAATCTCTTCATAGTCAAGCGCCGCCTTCGCAGCCGAATGTACAAATGAGTTAAGTTTATCATCAACAGAAAATACATTCTGCGCATCTTCAAAAATTATATTAAGTGTCATTTTTACCTCTTTGCGGTTTAAAGGTCTTTGGTGCAGTTTTTGAGGCCCTTGCTTCCTTCTCGTGTTTTTCGTATGCAAGAATAATTTCTTGTACAAGACGGTGTCTTACAACATCTCGTTCAGTAAAATGATGTATGCCGATGCCGTTAATTCCGTCAAGAATTTTAACTGCGGAGGCAAGACCGCTTTTCTTGCCGAACGGCAGGTCTGTCTGTGTAAGGTCGCCTGTAACAACGGCCTTTGAGTTAAAGCCAAGACGTGTTAAAAACATCTTCATTTGCTCGGGAGTCGTATTCTGAGCCTCGTCCAAAATTATGAATGAGTCGTCAAGCGTTCTGCCTCGCATATAAGCAAGCGGCGCAATCTCTATAGTGTTCTTTTCAAGATGTCTTGCGTAATTGTCAGGACCGAGCATCTCAAAAAGAGCATCATAAAGCGGTCTTAGATACGGGTCGATTTTACTCTGCAGGTCACCCGGCAAAAAGCCAAGGCTTTCTCCTGCCTTAACCGCAGGGCGAGTAAGAACGATTCTGTTAACCTCTTTAGCTCTGAGCGCTTTAACTGCCATCGCCACTGCGAGAAAGGTTTTGCCCGTGCCCGCAGGGCCTACACCGAGAACAATGGTGTTTTTCTTGATTGCGTTTACATATTTTTTCTGCCCGACTGTTTTTGCCTTTATAGGCTTACCGCTGTTCGTGATACAAATACAGCTGTCATCAAAATCAGCAAGCTCTGTTTCGCTTCCGTCACTCACCATACCGATAATATAGTCAACAGTTTGTTGGCTCAGTCGATCGCCTCCGGCACACATTTTTTTCATAAATTCAACAGCCTTGGAGGCCTTTTCCACGTTTGCATCGTTTGCGCCCTCGACTATCACCGCGTCTCCATCGGTATTCTCGTTCTTTTTATTATAAATCCTTACCTCAAAGTTCTGTTCGACTTTCTGCAGATTTGAATCAAATGTTCCGAAAATCGTGGCGGTCATTTCAGCAGAATCCGTATATATAACCTTTCGTGCCATCTTTATCCTTTCCTCGTCAGTTTATGTTAAACTCACTGACCAAAGCGATGTTTTGTACTGCCTCAACATTACAGTGAAAATACAGCGTTTCGTTTTCGACATAATAGTATTCTTCGGTTGAAATGATTTCACTGTAGCCGGCGCCGGAAATTCTGTCCTTCACTTCCCTTTTAGCAAGTGTGAGTGCGCCCTCTTCTGTCAAAGTCAGAGGAACATATTCATAAGGTAAGGCGCTCACAGTTTCAA
>JAZSKM010000164.1:0-1999 GCA_045534835.1 Eubacteriales bacterium
ACTGACGGTCTTATCCACATTTCCCAGATTTCCAAGACCAAGATTGCTCAGCCTTCTGACGTTCTTGAGATAGGTCAGGAAGTTGAACTTAAGATTATCGACATCGACGAGGAGAAGGAAAAGGTTAGCCTTTCCATCCGCGCTCTTCTTGAAGAGGCAGAGGCTCCTGTCGAGGAAGCTGCTGAGGTGGTTGCTACCGAAGAGGTTGCAGTTGAAGCTGCTGCTGAGGAAGCACCTGCTGATGCAGAGTAATTTACAAGTAAAAAGCACTTGCAAATTTTTTGCAAGTGCTTTTTTTACTGCTGTTCTAAAATCTCTTTTAAATAATTTTTGTATTCTGCCTTGGTAGCTTCGGGCGCCTTGATTTTTACGTATGTGCCGAGCCCTGCGAGCCAACCGAAGAACTGCGGACTCACAAAGACTCTGACTGTAATGTCAAAACTGCCGTCATCGTGCAGAATAAAGGTAGGTTCCTCGCCGAAACGGTCGATTATTGCACCTGCCATACTGCTGTCGCAGTGCAGTGTGACGAGAGTTTCGTTTCCGCCGAACATACCAAAGGATTTGCTGTCATAGCGGCTCATATCAGGGGCGCATTTGCGTGACTCGTCACTGCGGCTTTCCTTTGAAATATTCACGTTTTGCATACGGTCAACGCGATAATGCCTTACTTCGCCGGTTTCCTCAAAAAAGGCGATAAGATAGTAGTTTTCGTTATCGAAGATGAGCGAAAACGGACTGACCGAATAAACATAACCCTCTTCTTTTTCGACAAGCTCCTTGCGGCTGTTGTAGCGAAAGTAAGAAAATGTGATTTTTTTGTCATCGCGGACTGCTCTATGTATCGCATCCACGGTATAAAAAATCTTTTCGTTAGGAGTCCGCGCAGATGTGGTGTGTATTTGACGGTCAAGCTCGGCTGCTCCGTAGCGGCTTGTCTGCTTGTACAGCTTTTTTGTGATGGCGGAGCATTTCTTTGCCGTCAAAAAGCCTGATGACTGGATAATGTCTACAAGCGTTTTCAGTTCTGCAAGCTCATAGTCGCGCTCGGCGAGATAGTAGCCGCGCCCTGATTTTTCAATCGCGTAGCCATAGTCGCACAGCGCGGCTATATCGGTGTAAAGCGCTTTTCTCTCTGCAGAAATTCCGCGGTTGTCAAGCTTGTCTATAATGTCAGCTATGCTGAGCGTGTGATTTTCGTCAGTTTCCTCGGCGAGAATGTCGAGCAGATGAAAAAGCTTCAGCTTCTGGTTTGTCGAACGTGCCATTATGCTATCTCAAGCGCGAGCTTCATCATTTGTGTAAAGGAGTTTTGTCTTTCCTCGGCGGAGCAGGCATCATCGGAGAAAAGACAGTCGGAGATAGTGCATATGCAAAGCGCGTTTTTCTTGGCACGTGCCGCGTTCATATAGAGCGCTGCACTTTCCATTTCCACTGCAAGAACTCCCATTTTTTGCCATTCGAGAGTACGCATCCCATCATCGTAGAAAAGGTCGTTTGAGAGGATATTTCCTACTTTATAGGGAAGTCCTTGCCTTTCGGCTTCATCAACCGCCTTTTTGAGCAGGGAATAGCTTGCAGTAGGTGCATAAGTGCCGGGGAGACTGAACTGGTTTGCAAAAGTGCTGTTATAGCTTGCGCTCATTGCTATAACGATATCGCGGAGTTTTAGTTCCTCGGATATGGCGCCTGCGGAGCCTATGCGAATGATATTGTCAACATCATAAAAATTGAAAAGCTCGTATGAGTAGATGCCTATAGAGGGCATACCCATACCGCTTGCCATAACGGATACTTTCTTACCGTTATAGTAGCCTGTGTAACCCTGAACACCTCGCACGTTGTTTACTAAAACTTCATCGTTGAGGAAATTCTCTGCAATGAACTTTGCGCGTAGAGGGTCACCGGGCATAAGAACGGTTTTAGCAAAATCGCCCGCCTTTGCATTTATATGAGGAGTTGGTATTGACATAGTAAAAAAATCATCCTTTCTCACTGT
>JAZSKM010000080.1:0-6334 GCA_045534835.1 Eubacteriales bacterium
CGGGGAAGAAGTAAACGCTTCCGCAAGCGGCGTTTATCGCGGGGCAGAGGTTGGGCTGAGAGAGCATAACACATTTGCTGGTACCCGTGGTACCCGAGGTGAAGAGCATAATCGACATTTTGAGAATGTCGGGTTCGTCTGAAAACGCGCTGGGAAGAGAGCGGCTTTCCTCAGTTATTTTAGAGAGGGAAGCGCTGTAGCCCTCTATCTCGCTGTCGTACATCGGGATAAATGTGATTTCAGGGTGGCGCTCTGCGATTTCGGCAAACTTCTTTTCAAAAGAATTTGAGAATACCAATGCTTCTGCGCCGCCACGTACAAGGAAGTTTTCGATTTCGGGAATGGCAAGTTCCTTGTCAAGAGGAATTGCCACACCGTCGGTACAGAGTGTTGCAAGATAAGCGATGTACCAAAGGGGAGAGGTTTCGCCTATTACGGCAATACGCTTGCCGTCCTTGCCGATAGCCTTAAGTCCTGCCGAAAAAGCATCAATATTTTCGGCAAATTCGGCATAAGTCATAGTTTTAAGCTCGCTGCCGACAAAGTAGTCAAATGCTACCTTTTCGCCGTGACCGCGGTAGTGTTCAACAAGCTCCTGTATAGAGTGTACCTCTTCAAAAAGAGGCTCCTTTTTTATTGGAAGTTTATTCATTTTCGTTTCCTTTACTCTTTAGTTTTTTTATTTCTTCTTCAAGATAGAAGATTTTAGTTTCAAGTGTTTCGAGTTTTCCGAGCATTTCGCCTGTTATAAGGCAGGCACCGCTGAAAGCGAGAATAAATCCGAAAACGGCAAGAGTGCATACGTAAAGCGGGTCTGCCTTTGGATTTTGCGATACATAAAGGAATAAAAGCAGTGCAACGAGGAAGAGCGAAAGCCCGATAATTTTGAAAATCTGTCTGAGTTTCATTTTGCTCTCCTTATGACAGAGCGGCGCCTATAATGCCTGCATCGTTGCCGCAGGTAGCAGTGCAGACGCGTGTGCGCTTTTTAGCATCGCGCGCAAAGTCTTCTGCATCTATTTTAGGCTGGAGCAAGTCGATAAGGAACTGCTTTTCACCCGAAACGCCGCCGCCGATTATAAAGACATCAGGCTGAAAAACATTGATCATAGAAACAATTCCATTTGCAAGCGCATCGGTGTATTTTTCGATTACTCTTGCCGCAGCCGCGTCGCCATTCTTGAAAGCATCAAAGGCGGTACGCGCGGTAATACGGCTGCTTTCAGCCATAAGTGTTGCCTCGCCGCTCATAAAGCAGGTGTTAAGCTCGTCCTTTGTCATACGGATCAGCGCAGTTGCGGAAGCATATGCCTCAAAACATCCTCGGCGGCCGCAGCCGCACTTTTCTCCGCCCATCTGGATAACGAAATGTCCTATTTCACCTGCAAGACCGTTTGAGCCGCTGTAAATCTTTTTGTCAATGACAATGCCGCCGCCGACACCCGTACCGAGAGTAATCATAACGGCATTGTCAGCGCCCTTTGCAGCACCTGCGAGAACCTCTGCGAGAGTAGCAGCGTTTGCATCGTTTGCGAGTGTTACTCGCTTGTTTTCAAGCTTTTCCGAAAGGATAGTGCAGATAGGAAGTCCCGAGAAGGGAATGTTTGGCGTGAGAATGATAACTCCGTTTTTTTCATCGACACCGCCGGGGACTGCCATGCCCACAGATTCGATGCTTGCAAACTCTACATCAGAGTCTTTACACAGATTCTTGCAGAGCAAAGCAATATCGTCAATTATTTCTTCTTTAGGTCTGGAAGCGCCTGTCGGCACCGAAGCCTTGAAAAGAATCTCTCCGTTTTCATTTACAATACCTGCGGCGATGTTTGTACCGCCAAGGTCAATACCGATTCTAAGCATAATTTCTCCTTACACGCTTGAATAATAGATTTAACATAGTTACATTATAGAATATATACAAAGAAAAGTCAATAAAACCTTTTATTATCGGAAAAAGCAAAAAATATTGAAAATCCGCTTGCATTTGCCGTCGTTTCGTTATACAATATATTGTTGAAATGTAATGCGCTGCGGCGCAAGGAGAAATATAGATGCAAAGATATGTTTACGCAGACAATGCGGCGACGACTCCCGTGTCAAAGGAAGTTCTTGACGCAATGATGCCGTATTTTACCGAAAATTGGGGTAATCCCTCCACTCTTCATACCAAGGGCAGAGAAGCCGCTATCGCAATGGAGGATGCACGTGCGCGTATTGCAGCCTGCATCGGTGCTGGTGCAAAGGAGATATTCTTTACCTCCTGCGGCAGTGAGGCTGATAACTGGGCGATAAAGGGTGCGGCATACGCGGGAAGAGCAAAGGGAAGAACCCATATTATAACGAGTGCTATAGAGCATCACGCGGCGCTTCACGCTTGTAAGTCGCTCGAAAAGGACGGTTTTACGGTCACCTATCTTGGCGTTGATAAGGACGGCGTGGTTTCGCTTGACGAGCTAAAGCAAGCAATCTCTGATAAGACAGCGCTTGTTTCCGTAATGATGGCAAATAATGAGATAGGCACTATTGAGCCCATAAAGGAAATTGCAAGAATAGCGCATGAGCACGGCGCACTTATGTTTACTGATGCTGTGCAGGCTGTTGGCAATATCCCCGTCGATGTTAAGAACCTCGGCGTTGATATGCTTGCGCTTTCGGGGCATAAGATACACGCTCCCAAGGGAATCGGTGCTCTCTATGTGAAAAGCGGCGTGAGAATCAACAACCTCATTGACGGCGGCGGACAGGAGAGGGGGAAGCGCGGCGGTACCGAGAATATGCCTTATATCATCGGTCTTGCAACCGCGATTGAAAAGGCTGTTGAAAAATTGCCTGAGATGCAAAAGGTTTGTGTACTGCGCGATATGCTTATCGACCGCATATTAGAGGAAATTCCGCACACTTCGCTCAACGGACCTCGTGGCGAAAAGCGCCTCCCCGGAAACGTGAACATTGGATTTGAATATATTGAGGGCGAAAGTATGCTGCTGCTTCTCGACTTTGAGGGAATAGCAGCATCTACAGGCTCCGCCTGCTCCTCGGCATCACTCGATCCGTCACACGTGCTTCTTGCGATAGGTGTGCCGCACGAGAGGGCGCACGGCTCGCTCCGCCTTTCGATTTCAAACGAAACTACCAAAGAGGATATAGAGTATATTCTTGAAAAGCTTCCGCCTATAATTCAGCGGCTTCGCGATATGAGTCCTCTTTATGAAAAAGTTAATGGATAAGGAGAACTGAAAAATGAGTATGTTATACAGTCCTGAGGTTATGGACCATTTTACCAACCCCCGTAATGTCGGCATTATTGAGGATGCAGACGGAATAGGCGAAATCGGCAATGCAAAATGCGGCGATATAATGAAAATGTATCTGAAGATAGAAAACGGCATTATCGTTGATGTTAAGTTCAAGACCTTCGGATGCGGAGCCGCTGTTGCTACTTCTTCTATGGCTACCGAAATGATCAAGGGAAAGAGCATTGACGATGCGCTTGCGCTTACGAACAAGGCTGTTGTCGATGCGCTTGGCGGTCTTCCGGCGGTTAAGGTACACTGTTCTGTACTTGCTGAAGAGGCGGTGAAGTGCGCGCTTGCCGACTACTATAAAAAGCAGGGAATAGCGCATCCTGTTATTGCTGAGGCAGCTGAAATTATGGGAAGTGAACACGAGCACGACCACGGCGACACCGAGGAATAAGAAAGCAAAGCCCCCGTTTTTTGATGAAAACGGGGGTATAATAACGAGATGCAATTCTAATATATTATAAAAATCCGCTGTTTTACGGCGGTTTTTTTCTATCCGCACGCGTTTTTTGGCAAAGTGTCGGCTGAGGCATTGTGAAAACTGTATATATGTAGAAAAAACTCGGCTGAATTTGTACCGTTTACACAAAAAAGCAGGGCGTAGCCCTTTAACGTTTTTGAGTGTGAAAACCACTGGAAAAAGGTTAATCATATTAACTACTACGACAAAACCCAAAAGAAACAGGCTGCAAATGTGCTTATTTTTGCTATAAAATGTTACTATAATTAACATTTTCTGCGAAACGCAACTGAGAACTCTTCCTGTTTTTTGAAAAAGTATAACTGCATATATATAGAAGTGAAGAGAAAAACGAGAAAAGAGAGCTTAAAATGAAAAAAAGGCGAATTCCAGCACTCTTGACATTATTAAGCGTTTGTGGTAGAATGTACAAGACTAAATATGGGTAATTGTGCACATAACCTTTTTGACTGTTGTCGAAAGTCGGGGTTTTGTGCAGTTTGCTCTCGCGCGCGTATGTATGTGCGCACATTTTAGCATTGCTTTGGGAGGACAAATCTATGATGAGAACGAAACTTTCAAAAGTGTTGGCTCTCTTTCTTGCCCTTGTTATGGCGTGCAGCAGCTTTTCTGTTCTGGCTTTTGCCGATGAGAGTAAGGAAAGCACGACTGCAAGCGGCCGTACTATGCAGGAGTGGAATGAGATCTTAAACACTGCCGATTACGAGGAATATCTCGCTGAGTACTCAGAAGAGGCCTTGCCGTCCGGCACGGTCACTGTCGATGCCACCGAGTATGTTGCCGAAAAGACAACGGACAAAGGCGTAAAGGTTGTGTTCGATGTTGCCGGCGACAAGGAGAACTCGCTTTACACCTCGGCAAGCGGAAAGGTTACCTGGGCTGTAGAGGTTCCGAAGGCGGGACTCTATACCATTACGCTTGGCTGCTATCCGGGTGATGCGACTCTTGCAGACGGTGACAAAGAGAGATCTACAGCGGTTGAACGTATAATTTACGTAAATGACAAGGTGCCTTATTCCGAAGCGCGCTCTGTTACGATTTCCAAGACCTGGGCGCCCGTGTATACCGCGCTTGAGGACGGAACTGTTCGCTTCCTTAAGGACGTTTCGGGTAACGATATCCGTCCTGATAACGTGAGCGCCGTAGATTGGATTGAATACACGGTCAAGGATGCAACCGGATACTATGACGATCCGATGCAGTTCTACTTCAAAGAGGGCGTGAACACCATTACCTTTGAGGCTACCCGTGAGCCGCTTAGTATAAAGACGATAACCCTTGGTCCTCTTGAAGATATTCCTACATATGAGGAATACAAGGCTGAGATTACAAAGAACCAGTACAAGTACGAAAAGGGACAGGATGTAATCAAGATTGAAGCAGAGCTTCCCGACCGTCAGTCAGACGAATCTGTTTACCCTCTTACCGACCGTACAAGTGCTATTACTTCTCCTCAGGACCCTCAGCTTCAGCTCCTTAACTTTATGGGCGGAAGCGAGAACTTCAAGACAGTTGGTCAGTGGGTTGAGTATGACTTTACAGTAGAGAGCGAGGGCTTCTATGCTATCGCACTCCGCTCCAAGCAGAACGATATTTCGGGTATGTTCACCTCAAGAGCGATTTATATTGACGGCGAGATTCCCTTTGAAGAGTGCAGAGACCTTCGTTTCGACTATTCCAAGGACTGGAAGTGCGCGAATGTTACCGACGGTACAAATGAATTTGAGTTTTATCTCACTCCCGGCGAGCACACACTTCGCATTGAAGTAAGTCTTGGCCAGTTTGCAGATATCATCCGACAGGTTGAATCCTCCCTGAATAATATTAACAGTTGCTATCTTGACATTATGAAGCTTACCGGTGCGGATCCTGACGAATACCGTGACTACGGTTTCGAAAGACTTATGCCTAATACCATCCGTACAATGCTTATCGAGTCGAAGAATCTTTACGCTGTTTCCGAGTACATCACTGAGCTTTGCGGCGAGAAGGGTTCGCAGACCGCAACTCTTGACAAGGTTGCGTTCCTGCTTAACCGTATGGGCGGCGATGAGGACGAGATCGCTCCTAACCTTGACAACCTCAAGACATATATCGGTACTCTCGGTACCTGGCTCAATAACGTTCGTACACAGCCGCTCCGTATAGACTATGTACTCATTCAGTCTTCGGATGCCGATATGCCAAAGGCTAACGCTTCCTTCTTTGAAGCGATTGCATTTGAGTTCAAGGCGTTCATAGCAAGCTTCTTCACCGACTACAGTACAATGGGTGCTGTTTCGGAGGCTGCTACAGAGAAGAATATTGAAGTATGGACTACCGAAGGCCGTGACCAGGCAAAGATTCTTAAGAACCTTGTTGCGGGTGAGTTCACTGCAAACAGCAACATCGGTGTTAATGTAAAACTTGTCACCGGCGGTACACTTCTTCCTTCCGTTCTTTCCGGACAGGGACCTGATGCCTACCTCGGCGCACAGGGTGTTGACGTTATCAACTACGCAATCCGTAGTGCGGTTCTTCCTCTCAATGACTTTGAAGGCTTTGATGAGGC
>JAZSKM010000086.1:0-8248 GCA_045534835.1 Eubacteriales bacterium
CCGCCGCTCTTAATATAGGTCGAAGATGCCTTTAAAATCTCATATCCAAGGGGTGCAAGCTCCTTGTACGACTCAGCATCGTGATAGCGTATCTCTGGCTTTTTTGCCATAACGCCAAGTCCCGTGCAGGGCACGTCGCATATAACAAAGTCGCATTTACCGACAAGCCCCTCTGCGGCAGTTCGCGAGTCGCGCGCCATAGCCGTGATATTTGTCATTCCAAGGCGATTTGCACCGTCATTTACAAGTGACAGCTTGCTCTCGTGCAGATCAAAAGCGTGTATCTCGCCTGTATTTTCCATAAACAGTGCCGCGTGAAAGCTCTTTGAGCCGGGGCATGCGCAGGCATCTGCGCCAATCTCACCCTTTTTCGGTGCAAGCACACTTATTGCAATCTGCGAAGCCTCGTCCTGAACGAAAAAACCGTTTTCGCCAAGAAGCTCACACAGCTTTGCATAGCTTATATTTCCGAATATGCGTATAGCGCGGGGTGCTATGCCGCACTGTGCTTTAAGTCCTGCACTTATCAGTTTTTCATATGCTTCATTGCGGCTTTGCACAAAAGTGTTCACGCAAATGGTCATCGGCGGCTGCTTTGAGAGTGCAGACAGAACATCCTCGGTCTTATCACCAAGGTTTTTATAAAGCAGCAGGACGGTTTCTTTCGGGAAAGAATACTTTACAGAAAGCCTGCAAAACTCATCCTCCGGCATTAAAATACTATCCTTATTCTTGAGATAACCGCGAAGTATGCCGTTCAAAAAAGCGCGCTCACCCTGACTTTTACCAAGACGGACGGTTTCGCTGACCGCCGCGTGGGGCGGTATGCGGTCAAGGAACATAAGCTGATACATTCCAAGGCGCAGTGTCATAAGCAGACGCGCACCTATTTTTTCAAGAGGTCTGTCGCTTAAAGCGGCAATATAATAGTCAAGCGTGACTTTTCGCTCGGTAACGCCGTAAACAAGAGTTGTCAGAAGTGCGCGGTCGCGCTCATCCGTGCTGATATTTTCAAGCGCGGCTCCAAGCGAAAGCGCAACATATTTATCATTTTGCTCTGCATCGCGCAGAATTGACAGAGCAGTTTTGCGGATGTCCATTATCTTCTTCTGTTGTTATTAACGATAAGAAAAAGTCTTAGCAGGTTGGCAAGCGATACCGCAAGTGCCGCAACGTAGGTAAGCGCCGCAGCGCGAAGCACCTTCCTTGCGCCCTTTACCTCTTCTTCTGTGGCGCACATTCCCTCAATCGCATTTATTGCGCGGGATGATGCGTTGAACTCAACGGGAAGTGTAACAAGCTGAAAAACGGTTGAAAAACCGAATGCGATAACGCCAAGCATTGCAAGGCTGTAGGAGCTTAGCAGAATGCCTATCAGTATGAGCGGCCACGACAGTGTGGAACCGATGTTGGTAACGGGAATTATAGCAGCACGAAGCTTCATAGGCGAGTAGCCTACCGCATACTGCACCGCGTGTCCCGCCTCGTGCGCGGCAACACCTACCGCCGCAACGGTAGTGGCACCGTAAACACTCTCGGAAAGACGTATCGTATTGGTCTTTGGATCAAAGTGGTCGGTTAAATTGCCCGAAACGCTCTCAATCTTAACGCCATACACTCCGTTTGCCGCAAGCACGCGGCGCGCACTCTCCGCGCCCGTAAGACCTGCGCGCGATGCAACCTTTGAAAACTTTTTGAAGGTAGAATTAACATTTGCACTTGCGATAAGCGAAAGAATTATCGCGGGAACTACTAAGATGATATACCAATAATCAATATAAAATGGCATAAATTATCTCACTTTCCTAAAACATCTCCGACATTTATCTGTCTGCCGTTTATCATATCCGCGGCAGACTGCGGCTTTTTGCCCTCAGGCACCACAGTTTCAAACACAATAAGTCCGTTCTTTGCCGCAACGGCGATACCGCTTTTGTCAGCGCGTACCACTTTTCCGTATTCTTCCTCGCCTGACGTGATTTCATACCTCGCCTTAAGTATCTTCATCAGTTTGCCGCTTGGAAGCGTGGTAAAAGCAAGCGGAAAGGGGGAAAGACCGCGAATGCGGTTGTGAAGCACACGCGTGTCAAGCGAAAAGTCGATGCGGCACTCTGCCTTTTCTATCTTCGCAGCATAAGTTGCAAGACTGTCATCCTGCTTTATCGGAGAAAGCTCGCCGTGCTTTGCCGCATCAAGGGTGCGGAGCAGTACTCTTGCACCTGCCTCGCCGAGCTTGTCGTGTACGCTCTCGAAATTATCGCCCTCGGTGATTTCAACCTCTTCTTTAAGAAGCATATCGCCCGTATCAAGCCCCTCTGCCATATACATAGAGGTTACACCCGAAACTTTTTCGCCCTCCATAATAGCACGCTGCATAGGCGCCGCACCGCGATATTTCGGAAGAAGCGAGCCGTGGATATTGATACAGCCGTATCTGGGATAATCAAGCACGTATTTCGGCAGAATCTTGCCGTATGCGACAACGACTATCACATCGGGATTAAGACTTTTAAGCTCTTCTTCAAACGCGCCGTCCTTAAGCGTTGCAGGCTGAAAAACGGGAATGTTTTTCTCAAGCGCATAAACCTTTACAGGAGGCGGAGTAAGCGTATATCCCCTGCCCTTTGGCTTATCGGGCTGAGTGACAACGCCTATTATCTCCTCACCGCTTTCATAAAGTGCCTTAAGAGAAAAGAGCGCGTAGTCTGGAGTGCCCATAAATAAAATTTTCATTATTGCTCTATTTCATCGGGATCGAGCATACGAACCAGATGCTCCTTATCTGTAAACAGTTTTCCGTCAAGGTGGTCAAGCTCGTGGCAGAAGCAGCGTGCAAGCAGCTCCTCGCCCTCGTACTCAACTGTTTTTCCGTGACGGTTCATCGCGCGCACGCGCACCTTTGCAGGGCGGTGAGTAACACCCCATTTTCCGGGGACAGAAAGACAGCCCTCTGCCTCCTCCTGCTCGCCCTCTCTGTAAATGATTTCGGGATTGATAAGCTCAAGCAGCTTTCCCTCCTCAACCTCGATAACAACTATACGGCGGAGTACGCCTACCTGAACTGCTGCAAGTCCGCAACCGTTTGCCGCGCGCATAGTTTCTGCCATATCGTCAAGCAATGTGAGGATACGCGGAGTTATCTCTTCAACAGTGCGGCTCTGCTTGCGAAGCAGCGGGTCGCCCTCTTTAACTATTTGCAATTTAGCCATATTCTTCTCCATATCATAGTCCTGTCGGGTTGATATCAACCGAGCAGGTAACATTCTTATACTTGGTTACGTCATAATCCACAGTCACCTCGCGAAGAAGCCTAAGCAGTCTCCTCGATCGGCGGCATTTCAGCACGATACGCATACGGTACCGCTCATCTATTTTATAGACTGCGGCTTCAAATGGGCCGAATGAAATTATCGGTACATCCTTATACTCGCCTGCGATCAGTTTTTTAAGATTTTCAAATATATCGATTGCACAGCGCGAGCAGTCGCCCTCGCTTGCCGAAACAACCGAAATCACGGCTATATCGCAAAAGGGCGGAAAGGTATACGCACTGCGCATTTTAATATCCATTTCGTAAAAGGACTTGTAATCCTGCGCGGCGGCAAGCCTTATAACATCGTGGCGCGGATTCATAGACTGAATAACCGCGACACCGCGCTTTTCGGCTCTGCCTGCACGGCCGATTACCTGAGTAAGCATCGAAAAGGTGCGCTCGCCTGCGCGGAAGTCGTCCATAAACAAGGTCGAATCCGCGTTAAGCACGCCGACAAGCGTAACATCGGGAAAATCGTGTCCCTTAGCCACCATCTGCGTGCCGAGCAGCACGTCTGCCTCGTGACGGCGGAACGCGCCGAGCATCTCGTCATACGCACTCTTTTTTGTAGTAGTGTCGGCATCCATACGCATAAGTCTGCCGCTGAAGCTTTCGTAAAACTCCTCCTCCACCTTCTGCGTGCCGTATCCCATAAATGCAAGATGATTTCCCTTGCAGGAGGGACATACCTCGGGTGCCGCCGAGCGGTAACCGCAGTAGTGGCAGAGAAGATAATCCTGCCTTTTATACTTATGCCGCGTGAGTGACACCGAGCAGTTTGGACAGCTCACAGCCTCGCCGCAGTCACGGCAGGATAAAAACGCGTTGTAGCCGCGTCGATTGAGAAAAAGTATTGCCTGTTCGCCCTTTGCAAGCGTTTCGCAGAGCTTCTCACGAAGCAGACTGCCATACGGAGAAAGACCTGCGCCCGAAACATTCTTTTTAAGGTCGTCAATATAAACCTCGGGCAGTCTTGCGCTGCCGTACCTTTCGGTAAGCTCGACAAGAGTATACGAGCCGCTTTTCGCCTTGTAATAGCTCTCAACAGACGGAGTAGCCGAAGCAAGCAAAAGCAGTCCCTTACTGCGCCCAAGGCGGAACGCCGCAACATCGCGTGCGTGATATTTCGGGCTCATATCCGATTTATATGTATGCTCCTGTTCCTCGTCAATGACTATCATTCCAAGGTCAGGTAGCGGTGCAAAAACCGCACTTCTCGTGCCTATTACCACATCGACCTCGCCTGCGGCTATTCTGCGGTAGGCATCATAGCGCTCTCCTGCGGAAAGCGAGGAATGAAGCACCGCCACTCTCTCACCGTAAAATGAGCAAAATATGCCGATAGTTTGCGGTGTGAGCGATATTTCGGGTACAAGCACGATAACTCCTCTGCCGTCTGCGGTAACTCTGTCTATCATCGACTTTATCACGCGCGTTTTGCCGCTGCCTGTAATACCGTAAAGCAATGCGCATTTCGCCTCGTGCGAGGAATATAGCGCATCAAGCTGCTTAAATGCTTTTTGCTGATGCGCGCTCAGTACATTTTTCTTTTCCCCGTCAGCCGCCGATGCATACGGATTGCGCCATACGCTCTCACGCTTTGTTTCGGCAGCGCCTGCCTTCACAAGCGCATTAAGCTGAGCCGATGTTGTCCCCGTAGCCTTGTATATCTCGCTGACGGGTGCAAAAGAATCAGTAAGCGCATCATAAAGAGCCTTTTGCTTTCCTCCGCGAGGAGAAAAGTCTAAACGTGTGCGCCTTGCAAAAAGAACCGTCTTTCCCTGTGAGGCACTCTTCAGTGCCGAGAGCGGAGGCGTTACGGTGCGAACCGCGTCACCCGTGGTACAGAGCGTATACTCCTTCAAAAAGTCGCATACGGCAAGCTGCTCCTCGGAAAGGCAGATGTGCGCGTGAACATCTGAAATATCCTTTATGCGCGAACTTTCTGTCTTGTCTGTAACTTCAATGACAAGCCCCATACGGCGCTTATCAGAGTTTGAAAAAGGAACAAAGACAAGTGAGCCGCGGCAGACCTTTCCCGAAAGTGTATCGGGTATTCTGTAGTCAAACGGTCTGTCAAGCGCACTCGGCGCATCAAGCAGAAAGACCTTTGCATATACCGCAGTTTCCATGCCCTCTCCTTTCTGTAAAACTATTGGTTTACTCTATTACTCGTGAACTATATTGTACTGACCGTCCCTTAGTCTTTCAACCGCGTTTCTTACCGCCTTTTCATCACGGAGGTCCTTATCAATAAGTGCGCTTATCGACTTGTCGGTCTCCTTGCGCTCGATAAGCTTTTCAGCATATGCTCTCTGCTCAACATACTCGTCGGTGATAAGACGCGCACACTTAGCGGTAGCAATTACGAGCTCGTAGCGGTTGAGCTCATCGTTTGTCATTTCTTCTACAGAAGGCTTGTTAATCATTGTTTTATTCTCCCTTGAAATATATATTTTTAAATTCGGTGTTGCACGCGCTCCTTAGCTCCTCGGCGCGCGCGATTGCAAAGAAATCGTCTACGGCTTTGTTTATTCCGCCGTTTTCGTTAAGTATGAGATAATCATACTTATCAAGATAATCGAGCTCCGCCTCGGCACGGCGAAGTCTTCTTGCTATTGACTCCTCCGTATCCCTGCCGCGTGTTATAAGGCGGCGGTTCTGCTCTGTTACATCTGGCGGAGTGACCATTATAAGCACGGTTTTCGGGAACTTCTCTTTTATCTGAGTAGCTCCGTCAACCTCAATTTCGAGTATAAGATGCTTGCCGTTTTTCTCGGCGCGCTCGAACTCGGAAAGCAGTGTGCCGTAATAGTTTCCGCAGTACTCGGTGTACTCAAGAACCTCGTTTTTTGCAATTTTTTCTTCAAACGCTTCACGCGTTATGTAGTAGTAGTTGACACCGTCCTCTTCGCCTTTGAGCTTCGGGCGCGAGGTTGCGCTGACTGCGCATATGTACCCGTCACTCCTACCGAGTATCTCGTTTACTACAGTACCCTTGCCGCTTCCTGCAGGCCCTGAAATAATAAATACCATATTAGTCCTCTATTCTAAGCTTTCACATTAGACTTCTTCTTCGTTATCCTCGGTGTAGTCGCTGTCGTCAGCAAGACGGTTTGAAATAGTCTCGGGCTGAGTTGCGCTGAGAATTACGTGGTCACTGTCGGTAACTATAATTGCACGGGTACGTCTGCCGCAGGTAACGTCTATTATACGGCCGCTCTCGCGTGCTTCGCTGATAAGTCGCTTCATCGGTGCGGAGTCTGGCGCGACAAGCGCAACCACGCGGTCTGCCGCAACCATATTGCCAAAACCAACGTTGATAAATTTCATAATGCTTTCCTCACTTACTCAATGTTCTGTATCTGCTCACGTATCTTCTCAAGCTCTGCTTTTACGTCAACAACAAGCTTTGCAATCTCAAGATGCTGTGCCTTGGAGCCAATGGTATTCGTTTCGCGGTTTATCTCCTGAAGAAGGAAGTCAAGCTTTCTTCCGCAGGGCTCACCGCTTGAAAGAATGTCGTAGAATGCACCGAAGTGGCAGTCAAGACGTGTAAGCTCTTCGTCTATCGCAACGCGGTCTGCGTATATTGCGCTTTCGGTAAGAATACGCGCCTCGTCAATAGCAATATTGTTGTCATCGAGAAACAGCTTTATTCTCTCGGTGAGCTTTGCGTTGTATGCCTTTATCTCCTCATCGGAGTAGGCGGCAATCTTCTCTGAGGTTTCGCGTATGCCCTCTATTTTAGCGGTGATATCCTTCTCAATCTTCTCGCCCTCGTTTTTGCGAGCCTCAAGGAATTCTGCAAGTGCCTTGTCAAGCACCTCACGTATCATCTGCCAGTCACTCTCTTCATCGTCCTCGGCACGCTTTGTGGTGAAAACATCACGGTTCTGTGCCACGCTCATAACGCTTATATCGTCACGAAGAGAGAACCTGTCACGAAGAGCTTCGAGTGCTTTTATGTACCCGGTCGCATATCCCTCGTCAAGCAGAATCTCAACCTCGGTATCCGAAAGAGTATCAACTCCGACGTAAATCTCAACCTTTCCCCTTGTGATACCGTTCTGCTGAACGTAGGTCTTTACCCTGTCCTCAAGAAAGCCGTATCGACGGGGCATTCTGACGGTGCAGTCGAGATAGCGGCTGTTCACGCTTTTTATCTCAACAGTTATGTCCCTCTCCTCGGTAGTAACACGTGCTCTGCCGAACGCGGTCACGCTTCTTATCATAATTTTCGTCCTTTCCAAATATACGTTTTGGTAATACTCCCCCCATCTTAGTATATTTAATATTTTATATATAATTTTACAAACGTTGTCAAGCGTAAAGCTTATTAGAAAAAGAAAAAACAGCAAAAGATACAAGATGCATCTTCTGCTGTTAAAATATCATATTTTTTTATCTAAAAACGTTAAAAATTCTTCGGCGGCACCCACAGAAAAACCGTCTTTTTTCCCGGAATAAACAATGTTAGCTTTTGACTGTAACAGAATATAGTTTTTTGTCTGAAAAACTTTCTTTATATCACTGTACTTAAGAGTGTTTACGTTACCTGCGGTATGAACCTGCTGTATATATTCATCGGTAACACTTAACGTAACAAATGTTTCAGAGGTTCCGTACAGTTCAAGCTCTCTTTTTTCGCAAAGCTTTATACCTGCGTTGTATCTGTAAATCTGAATACCCCAAACTATCGGGAAACACAGTATTGCAATATTATATGACCCGTAAAGGCAAAGCATAACAAGCGAAGCAAAAGTTAAAAACGCCGAAATAGTAATAAAAACTACTGCAAATGGTCTTTTGAAGCAAAAATATCCATACAGTTCTTTTGCCCACGCGCCATTTCTTGTATACGAATTTTCAAACAAGGTTTCCATAGAATGCTCCTTATCTTATCAAGTAGGTCTGTGTTATCTTCTGCCCTTT
>JAZSKM010000076.1:0-15100 GCA_045534835.1 Eubacteriales bacterium
CCCGAAAATCGGGTGCCCAAACCTATAACAAATTCTTGTTATTTGGTTTTAATGTCGTTCTCGTACTTCTCTACCATCTTTTTGACCATCTGGCCACCGATAGAGCCGGCCTGCTTAGAAGTGAGGTTGCCGTTGTAGCCCTGATTAAGAGTTACGCCTACCTCGCTTGCTGCTTCCATCTTGAACTGTTCAAGAGCAGCCTTAGCTTCAGGAACAAGTGTCTTGTTGCTTGCCATTTCTGTTCTCCTTAGGTTTTGTAAAATAATCTATATCATCGAGTACGCTTTTTCGCGTCCTCTGGTATTATTATAAACCGTTTATTTTTCGTTATGAATGGCAATTTAAGCACTTTTATGTTGAAGTTTTTTCCACGGCAAATTTTATAAAAATAATTTTCTGAGTTGCTTTCCGTTAAGCGCAGCTTCAAGCGTTTCACCGAGAAGTGAAAAGTCGGCTACGAGCGAATGAGGTTTATCTATCGGCGCATCCTGCTTCATTGGTACAAAATAAACATTTTTTCTCGAAAGCAGTGCCGCGATATTTTTAAGATTTGCAGAAAGCGCATCGTTTGACGCAAGTGCGATAACAAGTGGTCTGTCTGAGCGCAGATGCGCCTTTGCCGCCATAGTAACGGCTGTATCCGTAATTCCGTTTGCGATTTTAGCAACAGTATTTCCCGTGCACGGACAGATTATCAGGCAATCAAGTGCAACCTTGGGACCAAGCGGTTCGGCTTCGGTAATAGTATGTACCACCACCCTGCCGCTGAGTGCTTCGAGTTTGCTACACAAGTCCTTTGCCCTGCCGAAGCGTGTATCGGTGCTGTATACGACCTCGCTGACTATCGGCAAAATATCTGCTCCGTCATCTGTCATTTTCTCAAAAATCTCAAGCGATTTCTGATGTGTACAAAACGAACCGCAAAATGCATATCCTATCATAATTTTGCCTCTCCCCTTTCTTCTGTCAAAAGTGTTAATATCGAGTCGCATATTATATTTCCGGCGGTTACCGGTGCGACTTTACCGGGGAGTGCAAGTGCGTGTAGCGCTTTGATTCCTCGCTCCTTTGCATAAGAAAAATCCGTGCCGCCACTGCCCGAGGCAAGGTCGATTATTACGCATTTTTGCCCAAGCTCGTTTATCACCGGCTTTGACAAAACTTCGGCAGGAACGGTGTTGAAAATCACATCTGCAGAGCGTGCTGTTTCAATAAATTTCAAGCTTCCGAAGGGCACCGCTTCGGCGCCTAAAACGGCAGCAAATGCAAGATCCTGCTCTTTTCTTGCGGCTACTGAAATTTTACAGGAAAACGCCTTCAGCATCGAAAAAAGAACCTTACTGATACGCCCGTATCCAAGCAAAAAAACATTTGCGCAGGAAAGCATTATGTCCGTTTCACGCATTGCCGTTTCTATAGCGCCCTCTGCTGTCAGAACGGCATTTTTTATCTGAAATTCTTCACTTTCGTTATAGTCAAACACACTTATACGCCGAGCTTTTACGGCATTAATTGTGTCTAAATCAAATTTGCCGCCGATAAGAACCGTATCGGCGGAAAGTTCATCTATAAGACGAGCTAGTAAAACTCTGTCACTCGTTTCAAAAGGCGAATTTATATATATTCCGTCACGCGAAGCAGGTAAAGGTAAAATCACCGCCTTACTGCCACGCACCGCGCCTTTCCAATCCCAGCACCTGACGGCTTTTCCTATATCAGCGTCTGCATCGAGGCCCCACGCTGCACACTCAAATCCTATTTCACCGAGGCGGCGTGCCAATGTGATTTGGCGCACATCTCCGCCCAGTATACCGATTTTCACGGTTTCATACATTGTTTGCATCATCCCCCTCGCTTTCATTTTATGATGCAAAAGCCGCAGTGGTGAAAAAGAAGAAGCCCCTGCCCGAAAACTTCGGACAGGGGTACCACAGTTACAGAAAAAGTTTCTGTCGTTTAGTATTGTAATTATCTTCCGCCGTTGAGCATGGAAATAAGGTCCGCGATGTCATCGTCATCCTTAGGAGCCGCAGGAGCGTCTGCTACAGGAACATCCTGCACCTTGGGAGCGGGAGCATCTACGGGCTTGGGATTGCCGTGTGCCTTTTCGGACTTATCCTTCTTGAAGCCGGTAGCAACGATAGTTACGCGCATTTCGTCTTCAAGACTGGGATCAAGAGCAGCACCCCAGATGATATTTGCATCGGGATGAGCCTCGTTTGCAACCATCTGAGAAGCAACGTCAACATCTTCAAGTCCGATATCGGGAGAAGCAGTGATACAGATAAGAATACCTGTTGCGCCTTCGATAGAGGTTTCAAGAAGCGGGCTGGAAATAGCAGCCTTTGCCGCCAGAACAGCCTTATCCTTGCCAGAAGCGCTGCCAACGCCCATATGAGCATTGCCTGCATCCTTCATAATAGCAGTTACGTCAGCAAAGTCAAGGTTAATGAACTGAGGAATGCTGATAAGCTCAGAAATGCTCTGTACACCACGGCGAAGAACATCGTCAGCGATGCCGAAAGCATTAGCGAGAGTAATGCGCTCGTCAGTAACCTGCTTAAGTCTTTCATTGGGGATAACGATAAGAGAGTCTACGAAATCACGGAGAGCCTCGATACCGACCTCTGCCTGATCCATTCTTCTCTTGCCCTCAAAGTTAAAGGGCTTTGTAACGATACCTACAGTGAGAATGTTCATCTCTCTTGCAATTCTTGCAACGATAGGAGCCGCACCTGTACCGGTACCGCCGCCCATACCTGCAGTGATAAATACCATATCAGCACCTGCAAGTGCATTCTTGATATCATCAATGCTCTCTTCAGCAGCGCGCTTGCCAACCTCGGGATTTGCGCCTGCACCGTGACCGCGAGTGATCTTTTCACCGATAGTAACCTTCTGGGTTGCGCCGGAGTTAACCAGCACCTGCTTATCGGTGTTGATGCAGATAAATTCCACACCGCGAATATCGGTGGCTACCATGCGGTTTACCGCATTGTTTCCGCCGCCGCCGACGCCTACAACCTTTATGCAAACGCCACTGTCCATTGCTTCATCGAGTTCAAAACTCATTTTCGTGTCCTCCGATTTATGTAAACATTATTTTTCTGCATTTTGAGTCAGCGTAAATATATAATAAACTATAATAATATTTTTTGCAAGTAGTTTCAGCAAATTTTTTATAAAAATTAAAAAAGCAACGCGCGTGCGTGCGCGCGTTGCTTGAATTTTCAGTATTCAAGTTTCAAACTTGCCTGTGAAAGCACCGAAACATCAATGTACGCATACTTTGCATACTCCTCTTTCGCATCTGAAAGCAGGCGATTTGTCATCGCCAGTTTTTCGGGAATGTTCTTATAGTCACCGAAAATTATTTCCGCGCTGTCACCTGCCTTGCCCCAAATGGCAAAGCGGTCGCTTATATCAAGCTCGCTCAGCCACTCAGTTTCCCCGCTGCTTGCAAACTGCGACAGCATATCCTCAACGTACCCCATTGCATCAGGATCGGTAAACTCTATTTTCTTGCCCTCGACCGCCTTTTGTATCTCAGGAAGAATGAGAAAGACAAGTCCCTCTGTTTTGTCGGTAAAGTCCATTACGCGTAAAGTCGCATCAAGCGTAAGCGTACGCTCACGTGTACGGAGCGCATATATGGCTTCGGTTTCGATAACGTTGACGGTAATCGTAGATGGGTACTCTTTTATTAGTTCTACCGAGTCAACATACGGACATATCTCGGAGACACGTCTGTATACCGTTTTTTCTCCTACAAGTGGAAGCACCTCGCCTTCGAGTGCTGCCGCCTCAAGTATTTCGGCAGAAGAATAGCGTATATTTCCCGAAATGTGTACGGTCTGTATCCGTGTAACCGTAATCAGCACTGCTGCTATAAGTAAAATGCATATAGACAGGCACAAAAGCACGGTAAAGAAAAGACTTGCCTGCGTACGTGCTTTACGCACGCGCTCTGCCCTACGCAGTCGGCGATTACGGCGTATCTCGTCCTGCACGCTAAAAGCAGGTTGTCTATTTTTATCACTGCGATTTCCGTTTCGCGGCAACGAGATACACCTCCTTTTCTTTGACCTTTTTTGACCTTTATCGACTTGTCAGTCGACAGATATCTTCAAAAATCCTGCGATTTGCATCCGGAACGGCGAAGTCGTATATCTTTTCGCCCATATCCTTTTGGCACTTTTCATCACTCAGAACAGACACTATCATTTCTTTAAGCTTATCGCGTGTAATGTCCTTTTCTTCTATGAGAAGCGCACCGCCCTTTTTAGCAATTGCATTTGCATTCTTGAACTGCTGGTTATCCGTGACATTGGGTGACGGAATAAACAGTGCCGCCTTTTTTAGCAGCGCAAGCTCGGACACGGTATTCGCTCCGCTGCGGCATATAACAAGGTCCGCCGCCGCCATTTGAAGCGGCATATCGTGAATATATTCTACAAAGCGTATATTTTCACACTTATCAAGACCCTTTTCTTTAAAAACACCTGTGGCTATCTCCCATTCAATAGAGCCGGTTGCGTGTATATGAACGACATCAGGATTTTCCTTAACGAAGTCCTCCATAAAATCAAGCATTGCAAAGTTAACCTGCTCTGCGCCGAGAGAACCGCCAAACGAAAGAATAACCTTTTTGTCCTTGCCAATGCCGAGCTTTTCACGCGCGGTATTTTTATCTGTCGCTTCAAAGTCAATTCTGAGCGGACAGCCGACTCTCAAAGCTTTTTCCTTATGCGAAAGCAATTCTGCACTCTCGGGATAGTTTATGTACACGCGATCCACATAGGATGCAAGCTTGCGTACAGTCATACCGGGAACAGCATTCGACTCGTGTACGGCACAGGGTATGCCCATCTTAGAAGCCGCTACAAGTATCGGCCACGAAACATAGCCGCCCGTACCTATAACTATGTCGGGGCGAAATTCGCGAATTATTTTCTTGGCTTTTTCCGGAGAAACGAGCGCAAGATACATTGCATACAAATTCTTTGGAGAAAGGCTACGGCGAAATCCTTTTACGTTAACGTGATACATTTTATACCCCGCCGCACCCACAAGCTTATTTTCCATACCGGTGGGCGTGCCTACAAATGCGATTTCGCTTTTAGGATCATTTTGCTTGATTACAGAGGCTATTGCAAGCGCGGGATAAACGTGTCCGCCCGTGCCGCCCCCAGTCATTAAAACGCGCATATCTTTGACCTTTCTTGACTTTCAAAAAATGCTTCGTAAAGCTCTATATATAATATAAAGGAAGAAAACTACTTCTTTTCGAGGGTGTATCGCGATATTGCAAGCAGTGTTCCCATCTCTACAAGCTGAACGACCATTGCCGTTCCGCCATAGCTGAAGAACGGCAGTGAAATACCCGTATTGGGTATGGAATTTGTCACAACAGCGATATTAAGAAGCACCTGAAGCGCAACCTTACTGCTTATACCTATAGCCACAAGCTGTGCAAATCGGTCGGGAGAACGCATTGCTATAACATATCCACGCCACACAAGCACACCAAACAGAACTATAACCGATATCGCGCCGATAAAGCCAAGCTCCTCGCAAATAATTGTATAAATGAAGTCGTTTTGCGGCTGCGATACGTAACTGAACTTTTGTCGGCTGTTTCCGAGCCCGAGACCGAAAAATCCGCCTGAGCCTATTGCGCGAAGCCCCTGCAAGGTTTGCCAGCCGCCATCCTGAGGGTAAAGCTCGGGGTTACGCCATATGTCTATACGGCGCTTGGTATAGTCGGTGAGAAGTGCAAAGGCTACAACAAATGCCCCTGCTGCCCCGCCCATAACGCCAAGAAGCTTCAGCCGTATCCCAGAAGTGTACATAATCATAAGTCCTATACAACCGATAATTATGATACCAGAAAGGTGCTTTTCAAAAAGTACCAGCACGCATACACCGCCTATTATGCAAAGCGGAATAACCGTACCGTAGATGTTTGATTTTTTTGTATCCTTTACGTCAAATGCCTTGTTGTGATACTTTGAATAATACCATGCAAGCATAAGTATCAGCGAATATTTTGCTATTTCAGACGGCTGAAAACGGAGCGGCCCTATCTCTATCCACCTCTGAGCTCCGCCGCCTACCGAGCCGATAACAAGCACTGCAATAAGCAAAACGCAGGATACAGCGTATGCAGGCACTGCTACGCTCTTGTAAAACCGTAGCGGAAAACGCGCGGCTATTACCATAAATATGAGACCGATAATAACCATCACGCTCTGCCGCTTGATGAAATAATAGCTGTCACCATATCTGCTCGCGGCATCTGCATAGCTTGCGCTGAACACCATTATAAGTCCGTATGCAAGCATAATCAGGATTGTGAAAAGCAGAAAACTATCTACGCCGCCGCGAACAACTCTGTATTTGTCATTTTCATATACTTTTTCTTTTTTCTGTGCAAGCGCTTTATCAGGTGCGGCATTGCTTATTACTTTATTATTATCTTTCATTAAAAACCGCACCTCCAAATTTATACTCCGAAAAACGAAATAACTGCAAAGACAAAAGTCACAAGTGAAAAGACAACGACTATTCTAACCTCACTCCAACCGCATTTTTCAAAATGATGATGAATAGGAGCCATCTTGAACACACGCTTGTGAGTGAGCTTATATACGCCTACCTGAATTATGTCCGAGAGCGCCTCACATATATAGACTACGCCGACAAGGGCAATAATAAGCGGACTGTCTATCATAAAAGCCGCGCCTGCCACAAGTCCGCCGAGAAACAGTGAGCCTGTATCGCCCATAAACACGCGTGCAGGATAAAAATTGTATACCAAAAATCCAAGCGTAGCACCTACCATTGCGGCACCGAGCATTGCAAGCTCAAGTCCGTATGATACAAACGCAATCACGGAAAGAAAGAGTGCAACCACAAGTGTCACCAAAGAAGCAAGCCCGTCTATTCCGTCAGTAAGGTTTACGCTGTTTATAATTCCCGTAATGAAAATAAGCGCGAATATGTAGTAGAACCAGCCAAGTTCAAGACTAACACCCACAAAGGGAATTTCAAGCGAAGTATCTATCTTGCCGTAAAGCTGCAAAAGCGCTATAAACGCGCCTGCCATAGCAAGCTGCAGCGCAAATTTCTGTGAGGCTGTGAGCCCCTCATTCTGCTGTTTTCTGAATTTGGTAAGGTCGTCTATAACGCCGATAATACCGTTTCCGAGCGCAAGCAACAACGTCAGTACAAGCGGAAGTGCATTAAGGCTTTCGCCGCTAAAATAAAGAATAAGCAACGTTATTGCAAGCACTAAGACAACTGCCGCTGCAAAGGATATACCGCCCATTGTGGGAGTCCCCTCTTTAGACTTATGCCAACGGGGCCCTATATCAAGAATCTTTTGCCCCATCTTCATACTACGAAGAGCAGGAATAAGAAAACGTAGCGAAACAGCCGTTAGTACAAACACCGCTACAGCAACCGCCGCGTATATGCCTGTCATATATTTTTCCGCCTTTCAGCTTATTTTTCAAATCTTTCGCGCAGATACCGAAGTATCTCCGCTACCGCATTTTGTCTGCCAATACGTATGAGAAGGACATCTCCCTCCCGCAGTTCGTCTGCTAACGCGGCGGCACTCTTTTGCGGTGAGAATATCTCAAAGTTGCCCGACACGTCCGCATCACGCATACCCGCACGGCGCGCGCCAACGCCTATCTGCTCTGCCGCAACACCGAAGGTGAAGAGTTTATCTATCTTCTTTTCATAAATATACTCGCCAAGCTTCTCGTGCAGTATGCGCGTATCCTGACCGAAATCGCGTATGTCACCGACAAGGGCTATCTTGCGCGAGCGACGATGCAGCTTTGCTATATCGCAAAGGGTGTCAATACCGCTGCGTACACTGTCCATATGCATCGAAGAAGAGTCGATTATGAATGTTATACCGCTTTCGGTGTATATTTCTACTCCAAGTTCAGACGAGTGATAATTTTTAAGTCCCGTGCGGATCTTCTCAGCAGGAACACCGTATCTTTTTCCTACAAGTGCCGCAAAAAGCGCACTATAAACGTTTTCAATCCCCTCAAAATGTATTTCTACATTTTCAATGAAAATATCCTTTCCGCGTATATCGAACACGGTTCTTTCCTTGTACTTGCGTATCCTCTCGGCACAAAGCTCTGCACCTGCATCTTTTACAGAAACAGTAGTGCTCTTCACATCTGTTTTGCAAAGCAGGGATAGTCCTTCATCCTCTGCAGAGATTGCGATTTCGCCGCCGTCACGAAGTCCTGCAAGAACATCCACGTTTGCGCTTTCGTCGATTTTGCTGTGCATTTCGGTGATAATTCCTATATCACAGTCGAACAGCTCGGCAAGTCGCTTTATATCACGTTTATCGTGTATTTTAAGCTCCACGAGGAAAAAGTCGGTATCCTCGGTTATTTCAAACAATGCAAGGCCGTCGTTTTTATCGTGAGTTTTTTTATCGGTCGCCTTATGAACCTTATACATCTCTTCAAGGACCGAATATACAAACTCTCCTGTACGTGTTTTCCCCTTTGAGCCGGTTAATGCTATTGTACGGTGGTTTGAACGCTTTACATACTGTTTTGCAAGACGTTCAAGTGCCTTTACAACATTGTCGCACACTATAACCGCAGTATCAGGTATTCTTTCAAGCGAAGCGGGCGCCGCAGTGCAAAGCACGGTGAGCGCACCGTTCTTTGCCGCCGCCATCATTTCCGCAAGTGAGTTATCATCGTCAATTATATACAGTGTGTTTTTGGAAATCTCAGGCATTTCGCCTGTGATTCTTTCTATATTACGGGCAGGCGCATCCTTGGAAAGTGTCAAAAGTTCAGCTTGCATAAGCTCTGCAAGCTCGCTTACCTTTATGCCGCCGAGTTTCAGATCAATTACCATTTAACGCGCCTCCTCTCATAAACTCTTATACTCTTTTTTGTGCCGCAAGTGCGGCAATTTCCTTTTCGGAAAACGGGTGTAGCCCGTCTTTATCTATTTCATACTGCTCGTGGCCTTTGCCGACAAGAAGAATAATATCTCCCTCAAGAGCCGTTTCTATCGCATAGGCTATCGCCTCTCGCCTATCGGCAATTACCGTATAGTTTTTAGCATCGCCAACACCTTTTAAGATATCTTCTATAATTGCATTTGGCTCTTCTGTACGCGAATTGTCGCTTGTGATTATTACATAATCGCTCATATTTACCGCAACTGCGCCCATCTGTGGGCGTTTTTCCTTGTCACGGTCTCCGCCGCATCCAAACAGAGTTACTATCCTCTGCCCCACACTGCGAAAACTTCTTACGCTGCGAAGCAGGTTTTCAAGTGCAAACGGTGTGTGTGCATAATCAATAAACACCGAGAAAATATTATCGCAAAAGCCAAGACTTACACGTTCAAGCCTGCCGCATATACCGTCAAGCGAGTAGAGTGCGTTTTGTATCTGCATAAGGTCAATACCCATCTGGCGTGCCGCCGAAGCCGCTGCAAGCGTATTATAAAGCGTAAAATCGCCGGGTATCCGAGTCTTTACCTTGAACCTTGCGTTTTTGGAGCAAAGCACGTATTCACTGCCGAAGACTCCGCTTGAACGTATATGGGACGCGTAGTAGTCTGCCTTTTTCCTGATAGCGTAGGTCACTGTCCTGCATTTTGCCTTAGCCGCAATCTGCATTGCCGCCGCATCATCCGCGTTAAAGAGCCCGATGCGGCAATTCTCAAACAATTTTGCCTTAGCCATAAGGTAATTATGCTCATTTTCGTGAAAATCAAGATGTTCACTCGACAGATTTGTAAATATTCCTATATCAAAATTTATCGGTGCAAGCTTATCAAGCGCAAGCGCGTGTGAGGAGGTTTCCATCACAAGCACTTCTACTCCCCTGTCGGCCATTTCCCGCAAAGCGGGATATAAAACCTCGGGGTCAGGCGTGGTCATCGTTAAAAAATTGTCCCTCACCGTTTTTTCAACATCAGGAACATACTCCTCGCCGAGTATCAGGCTTTTCACAGTGCCGATAAGCGCGGTTTTGTAGGCGCTGTGCGCAAGTATTGTGCGAAGCATATACGCAGTGGAAGTCTTTCCGTTAGTCCCCGTAACGCCGATTATCTTCATCCTGTGCTGGGGAGCACCGCATATATTGGAATACGCATACGCAAGCACTCTGCGTGCTCCGGATGTAATAAGCTGGGGGATATGGAGCGAGTCTACTTTTCTTTCTCCTATATAAATCGCCGCACCGCGTTTCTCTGCCTCCGCCGCATAGTCCGAGCCGCTTGTGCGGCTGCCGTCTATAGCGACAAATACCTCGCCGGGCAAAACCTTTCTGCTATCCGAGGACACTCCGCTTATGTTAATCGAAGCAAGCTCGCTCGGTACGGATATGTCCGTACCAGAAAGAATATTCTCAAGTTTCATAAAAGCCTCCGAAAGTTATTTATTTAAACTTCCGCTTTTATAAAACTTCCTGTATTTTAATCGGTTCCGTCCATATGTAAAACTTCTATGGAAACAACAGTGCCATACGGCACCTCGCTGCCTGCAGCCACAGACTGGGAGGTAACAATTGCACCGCTTCCCTTTTCATAGTTTTGTGCGCCTTCAATTGCTATATTAAGTCCCGCATTAACGAGCCTTTTGTTAGCCTCTGCCGCCGTAAGTCCGAGAACCTCGGGCACCTTGACAGTGCGGCTTTCGGGATCTGCATTGTCGGTATAGAGTATAACCTTGCCGTTTTCTCTTGAAATCTGCGATCCGCGAGAGGGCACCTGCGCTGTTACGGTATCGCCGCTTCCTACGACCTCTGCCGTAAGTCCCAGCTCCTTTATCTGCGCCTTTGCATCGGAAACAGCGCTGCCGATATAACGTGCGACAGTGACCTGCATTTTTTCAAGTTCTTCATCGGTATACGAAGGCTCAACGCCAAGGTAAGGGAGGACGTTTTCAAGGAATGCAGCGACATAAGGCGCTGCGACCACGCTACCGTAAACGCTGTCGCCTGTAGGTTCGTCAACCATTATTATAACTGCTATCTGCGGATCGTCCGCAGGCGCATATGCCACCGTGGAGCTGATACGCAGTTTTGACTCGGGATCGTCAAACTTCTCGGATGTACCCGTTTTTGCGGCGACCTTGTAGCCCTTTACATATGCATTCTTTGCACCGCCGTCACCCGATACGCCTGCTTCAAGTATCTCTGTTATGGTAGTCGCGGTCTCGGTGCTTATTACCTGTCGCTTCGGCGAAGTGTCAAATTCATATATTACAGCACCCTCGTCGTCCACAAATTTATCAAGCAAATGCGGCGTGACAAGATATCCGCCGTTAGCAATAACGCTTATCGCAGTGAGCTGCGATATAGGATTAACTTTAAAACGCTGTCCGAACGAAGCAACCGCAAGGTCTGCCGCGCCCATAGTTTCTTTATTGAAGAAAATCGTTTTTGCCTCGCCGGGGATATCTACACCGCTCTTTTCGAGATAGCCAAAGGACTCAAAATAGTTATAAAACTTTTCTGCGCCTACGCGGGATGCTATCGTCATAAGCACGGGGTTGCAGGACTGCTGAAGCCCGCGTGCGAATGTAACTCTGCCGTGGCCCGTGGTTTTGTGGCAATGTATGCTCCAGCCGCCAACTTTAAGAACGCCGGTGCAGGTAAACTGCTCTGTAGGGGTAACAGCACCCTCTTCGAGCGCCATAGCCGTTGTAACAGGCTTGAAGGTGGAACCTGGCTCATAAAGCTCGGTCGTTGCTTTATTACTCCACATCACCTGACGAAGCTCGGTAAGAAGCTTGTTATATTCGTCGCTGCCGCTCTCAAAGCCGCTTGCCGCAAGGGTTTCGGCAGAAAGCGCATCAAGCGTATACGGATCGTTAAGATTAAAGTCCGGCTGAACGGATATTGCGTATATTTCACCGGTTTTGGGGTTCATCGCTATTCCCACCGCTCTGTTTTGCGGTGCGTTATCCTCAACCGTTGCGGACACCTGCAGGTCAAGCTCGTGCTGTATGCGCTCGTCTAACGTAGTAATCATATCGTAGCCGTCTATCGGCTCAATATAGCTCTCATAGTCATACGCCATTTCGTTGCCGCGCGCATCCTGAGCGATAATATATTTACCCTCAACGCCGGTAAGCTCCTCATTGTACATATACTCAAGGCCGTAAAGTCCCTGACCGTCAGTACCGGTAAAGCCTATCGTCTGTGCAGCCATATTACCGTACGTGTAATAACGCTTGTTTGTCGCTTCAAGATGCACCTGCTGTGAAAGTCCGTACTCTTCTATGAAAAGAAGCACCTTGTCGGCAGTTTCTTTATCAACATTCTTTTTTATCGTTTCGTCGCGGCGCCCAATCTTTGCCGCCTTTTCAAGTATGAGTTCTCTGTCAACTCCGAGTATCTCGGAAAGACCGTTTGCTACAAGTTCGTCCTGCCGCTCGCCAATAACGTTTACAGCAAGAGTTTCGCCGTACCTCACGCGGTTTATCGCACGCTCGATAGCGGACGAGTGCATCGCATTCTGAATGTCAAGCGGAGAAATGAAAACTCTCCAAGTGGTCTGGTTTGCTGCAATGACATTACCGCTACGGTCGTAAATAGTGCCGCGCTCGGCTGTCACGGTGTTTTCTACGGTTATCTGGTCTATAACCTTTTCTTGATACTCCTCATATTCAAACACCTGCATCTTAAATACGACAACGGTCAAAAAAGCCGCAAAAAACGCAAAAAACGCGAGCAATACAATGCCGCGTTTTGCGGTTATACTGTTCACATTTCTTTGCGCCATATATTACTCCTCTATATGTACCGTTTTATATAAAGATATTCGGCTTTAGTCAAGATATTCTAAAAAATCGCTTATCTTTTCGCCAAATGTATTGAGTAAATACACAGTTACGGCATTTTCCTCATCATTTGCCGAATAGGTACTAACGGAATTTTCACCGCCAAGCGCGGCATATCTCTGCTCTGCCTCAGCAACCTTGATCATACCGAGTTCATTCTTAGCAATATCCTCAATAACAACAAGATCATTCTTCTTTGCAAGCTCAATAGCAAGCGCCTTGTTCTCCTCTTCAAGAAGAACTATGGAATCGCTTATTTCTGAATACTCACGCGACTTTTCATTGATAAGGGAGCCGCTGTAAACCACCATCGCAAGCACGAGTGCACTCACCATTACGGAAACAAGCATACCAAGTGAAAGCGCAGGGCTCTTTCTTCTTACAAGTTCAAAGTTTTCAATAGCAACGACCTCTCTGCGCGAGCATACCTCGCGTTCACGCGGCATCGCCTTAACCTCGCGTACAGGAGGCTTTTTCTCCGTCTTGCGTGCAGGCACCACAGCATTCGGCACGCGAATATTACGAGCCTTGGCGCGCATCTCATCGGTAACCGTTCTTGCAGCGGCATCGGTGCTTTTGCAAAAAGGATTATAACCGTTTTGAATTGCTTTTGCTACAAGGACATCTCTTACGGTAACGCCGTTTTTAAATGTTCTTTGTGCCTGTAAGTTCATTATGTACCCCCGTATTATACTTTCTCCGCCACGCGAAGCTTTGCGCTCCTTGAACGCGGATTGATTTCAAGTTCCTCGTCGCTTGCCGTAAGAGGCTTGCGATTTACAAGTTTAACTTTAGGTTTGTTATTACATACACATACTGGAAGCTCTTTAGGACAAATGCACCCCTCAGCGAGAGAAGCAAACTTCTGCTTAACTATTCTGTCCTCAAGCGAATGGAACATTATTATCGCTTTTCTTCCGCCTTCTGCCATATGCGTTACCGCCGCATCTATCACGGGCGGTATGTTGGCAAGTTCGGTATTAACCTCTATTCTGATTGCCTGAAAGGAACGCTTGGCAGGATGATGTCCGCCCTCACGCGCCGCCTTGGGCATAGAAGCCTTTATAAGCTCAGCGAGCTCAAGTGTGGTTTCAATTGGCTTTTCGGCACGTCTTTTTACTATGTTGGACGCGATATTTCTCGCAAACTTTTCCTCGCCGTACTCATACAAAATCCTGCGAAGCTCTTCCTCAGAATATCCGTTTACCACCTCATACGCGCTTGTAGGGTTATCCCTGTCCATACGCATATCAAGCCTTGCATCCTGCATGTACGAAAATCCTCGCTCTGCCGTGTCAAGCTGATAAGAAGACACGCCAAGATCGAGCAAAAGACCGTCTACAGCCGTAATACCAAGTTCGTCAAGCACATTTCCAAGTTCGCTGTAATTGCTGTGTACAAACGTCACACAATCCGAATAGTCCGAAAGGCGCTTGCCTGCAGCCGCAAGAGCATCCTTGTCGCGGTCTATGCATATAAGCCTACCGTCTTCTCCAAGGCGTCTTACAATCTCAAGCGAGTGTCCGCCGCCGCCAGTAGTTCCGTCTACATATATGCCGTTTGGCTTTATATCAAGATTTTCAATGCACTCGGGCAAAAGCACCGAAACGTGCGAAAACTTTATCTCGCTCATTATGCTTCACCCTAAAATCCGAGAGCCGCGAAAGCCTCGTCGAGAGCCTCGTCACTAAGCTCGGCATCGAGTGCATCCCAGTTGTCACTGGACCATATTTCCGCGTGGTTGCCTGCACCAATAATCACCGCATTTTTTTCAAGTTCGGCAAGCTCGCAAAGCTTTGCCGGAATAATAACTCTTCCCTGCGCATCGGGAGTTGCATACGTGGTCTTTGAAAAAACCTTACGCACAATGCTTTTGGTGTCGGCAGGAACACCGTTAATTAGCTTGTCAGTATAATTTATCCACTCTTCTTCGGAAAACAGAAGAAGACATTTTTCATTAATGCGGGTAATAGCGAAGTTGTCGCCAAGAAGTTCTCTGAACTTGGCAGGAATAAAAAGACGCTTTTTTGCATCAAGGGAATGACGGTATTCGCCTACAAATGTTTGTTTGGTTTCCATACCACATATCCCCCTTTCTCCTACACTTTTGTGAGTTTTTAACCCACTTCTCCCCACTTATGGTTCTATTATATAGTAATCCATTCTAAAATGCAATAGGTTTTTGAAAATTTTACATTTTTTCAAAAAAGAAAGAAAAAAGACGACTTTTGTCGCCTTTCCCCA
>JAZSKM010000098.1:0-3583 GCA_045534835.1 Eubacteriales bacterium
TGCTTAAGGATATCATTATGCTTTTGCTTGGCGCAGTTCTTATTGCTTTCGGCGCGGATTTTCTCGTTGACAACGCTATCATCATCGCCGAAAAGTGCGGCGTTTCCGAAAAGGTAATCGGCCTTACCATTGTCGCAATCGGAACCTCTCTTCCCGAGCTTGTTACCGCGGTAACCTCTCTAATTAAGGGACACGCCTCACTTTCACTCGGTAACATCATAGGCGCAAACCTCTTTAACCTCGTCCTTGTAAGCGGAATGGCGGTTACCTTAAACCCGTTTGACTTGCCTGTCTCGGGTTTAGTAGGCAGCATAAATTCTTCTCTCGTATTCGACCTTCCGATTATGCTCTCGGTAATGCTTATACTTACAGTTCCTACACTCATCCGTCAGAAGCTCTCGCGCTGGCAAGGAATTCTTCTTCTTTGTATTTACGCCGCTTTTTGCGTGCTTCAGTTCACTATATAGTTTTCTTTAAGGAGAACAAAATGTACCAAAAAGATACTCACAAGATTTGGCTTGCTACAGGTAGTAAGCGTGTATACCTTGAGCCGTCGATGGCGAATCGTCACGGACTTATTGCAGGTGCAACAGGTACCGGTAAAACAGTAACACTAAAGGTAATTGCTGAGTCGTTCAGCGATATGGGTGTTCCCGTTTTCGTTGCGGATATCAAGGGTGATATTTCGGGAATGTGTGACTTAGGCTCTGAAAACAAGCATATCCGCCGTAGTATCGACACAATGGGAATAACAGATTTTAACTACTGCAAATATCCCGTGCAGTTCTGGGATGTTTACGGCAAAAAAGGACTCCCTGTGCGTACTACAATTTCGGAGATGGGGCCTGACCTTCTCGCAAGACTGCTTGGCCTTAACGATACGCAGAGCGGCGTTCTGAGAATAGTTTTCAGGGTTGCAGACGACAAGGAGCTTCTACTTATCGACCTTAAGGATTTGCGCGCTATGCTCCAATATGTAGGAGATAACGCGGCAGAGTTCAAGCTTGAATACGGCAACGTTTCCGCACAGTCGATAGGCGCTATTCAGCGCGCTCTTCTCGCGCTTGAAGATGCGGGTGGCGAACAGTTTTTCGGCGAACCGTCACTTGACCTTTCGGACTGGTTTGAATGGGATGAGAGCGGCAGAGGTTATATGAACATTCTCGAATGTGCCGAGCTTTTCCAAAGACCGCTTCTTTACGGCACGTTTCTGCTCTGGATGCTCTCCGAAATATATGATATGCTCCCCGAAGCAGGCGACCTTGATAAGCCTAAGCTCGCTTTCTTCTTTGTTGAGGCTCATCTCTTGTTTGATGATGCGCCCAAGGCTCTTATTGACAAGGTTGAGCAAGTAGTCCGCCTCATCCGTTCAAAGGGTGTGAGCGTTTGGTTTATCACGCAAAACCCCACCGACATTCCGGACAGCGTTCTCGGACAGATTGGTAACAGAGTTCAGCATGCTCTCCGTGCTTATACGCCTAATGACCAGAAGGCTCTCAATGCGGCGGCTCGTTCTTTCCGTGAAAATCCCGAATTTAACACAGCAGAAGTTCTTCAGGCGCTCGGCACGGGCGAGGCACTTGTATCGGTGCTCGACGAAGAGGGTGTCCCTACTATTGTTGAGCGTGCCAATATTCTTCCTCCAAGGAGCAGTATGTCCGCAATAGATGAGGCAACATTGAAAGCCTCTGTCCTTGCAAGCAATTTCTACTTCAAGTACTCAAAAGAAACTGACAGCGTTTCTGCATACGAGGTTATAACCGAGGAAAACGAAGAAAAGCAAAAGGAAGAAGAAAAAGCGGCTAAAGCCAAAGAAAAGGAAAAAGCCGCAAAGAAAAAGACAAGTTCGGGTAGAAAAAGAACAACCGTGCTTGAAAAGGCTGTTAACAGCACCGCTAATACCATAGGCAGAGAAATTGGCAAACAGATTGTCCGTGGCATTTTCGGAAATTTCTTCAAATAATAAAAGACCGTATGATTGGAAAAGCCAATCATGCGGTCTTTTTTCACATCCTGTATTTTTCGAGGTCAACTTTGCCGTCGTTAACTTCAACGCCTTCGGCACGAAGCTTTTCTGCCTGCGCGCGCTCAGGGCCGAATACAAACCCTTTTGCAAGAAACCCTTTTGAATTTACTACCCGATGACACGGAACTATACCGTAATACGGGTTCTTATGAAGTGCGTTGCCTACTGCGCGGCACATACGTGGATTTCCCACCATAGCAGCAACCTGCGCATATGTCGCAACCTTGCCATGCGGTATTTTTTGCACTGCGCTATAGATTTTCTCGTCAAGTTCTGTCATATACAGTCCCTTTCAAGTGCGTTAATAAACGAGGTGCCCGTCATCAATGTGTAACCCCAAATCTCATCGGCTACATCAAGAAGTCTATTCTCTCCGTATCCGGTTGCATATATAGTATGCGGTGTCGGGCAGACAATAAGCACCTTCTTCCCTTCGCCCTCAAAACCATATGTAAAATTCGTTTCAAGTCGTGCAAGCTCGTCACTGTTGTACCAGCCTACCCTGCCAAGTCCGCGCGCACCGTAGAAAAACGCGCGAAACCGTACGCTGTTTACGATAGTTCCCTTGCCATCCTCTTCAAAATACATCGGGTTTTGATATATTATGCCCGAAAGCAGTTTGCAGGAATAGGTTTTACCGTTTGCGACTATAGTAAAACTGCTTTCCTTGTGGTCAGCAAAGATAGAAGAATACGGGTGTCTTATTTCGGATAGCTCGTAACCGTGTTTTTTCGCGGCTTTTTTGAGTTTACGAAGAAAGTTTAAACGGATAAAGAAAGCGCGCAAAACAGGAACACCGAATGAAACTATCAAAATCGCTGCGACAAGCGGAAACAGTGCAACGAGCAACACCTTTGCAACGCTAGGGAAAGTACGAAACGTAGGAAAGAAAATTGGAAGCATATACGCCATTATCGGATACGCGAGGCAAGCGCTGATACAGTGCCGAATTAAAAGCGTGATCTTATTTTTATCGGCATTCCCTTTTGTTTTTTTCCATTTTGTAATACTTTCAAGCCAAGTTACAAAAAGCAAAATTAAAAAAGAGATTCCTAAAATCAATGCAGCATAGCCTTTGCCTATCCCAGTCCAGCCCGTGAGCGCATCTACAGCAAAGGCATATGAAAAAGCCAAAAAGAAAACTGCAGTAATGGCAAGAGAAATGTAGACTTCAAGCGAGGAAAATATAAATGCAAGCCTGCTTTTTCTGCTGACACTATAGCTGCTTTTTAGCTCATTATCCGTAAAAATAAAAGCATACAAGAAGGAATGATACGAAAGTAAGGAAAGAAATATATGAATAACCCTTATAACATCCTCGCTTACCTCGTAGGTTATGCGGTTTGCGATAAAATACAAGACCTTGTCACACGCAAGCGATATCAAAACAAACAAAGCAAGCGCAAGCACAAATAAAAGCACGCACCTCGCGATATATAATTTACGTTTTGTGTCCATAGTCGCCCCCTTATTTGCTTAATATGAATATACATCTCCTAAAGAATGACGACGTATGACAAATACTGTACATAAGCAAAAAAAGCAGGCTCTATAGCC
>JAZSKM010000003.1:0-20452 GCA_045534835.1 Eubacteriales bacterium
AAGTCGGAGGCCAAGCGGTCTTAGGAAGACAAAAGCTCCTGACAACTCCTTGGCTCACAGAACGACATGGCTACGATCGTGCTTGTTTGAACGTTTTGTTGCCTATATAAACAATCAGTGATAAACAACCACAAAGATCCACCCAATCGGGTGGATTTTTTGTGTTGACTTATTTGCATTGTTGTTGTATAATTAATATGAATTTTTGTGGAAAAAAGGTGGAGAGTATTTTATGGAACAGAATTTGGATTTAAAAGTTCTGCTTTATATGATTCGCAAGAGGCTGTTTGTGCTGATTATAGCGGCTTTTTTGGGCGCTATAGGGGCTTATCTTATATCGGAATACCTGATTACAGATACCTTTGTTTCAAGTACACAGGTGTACATCAGTAACAAAGAGGATTTTAATTATACAAACAAGGTTGAAGGCTCAGACCTAACTACCTCCCGCTCTATGGCGGATACATATTGCATTATCCTTCAGAGCCAGAGAGGAAAAGATCTTCTTAACGCAAAATTGCTCCAAAATGAAATATATCTAAACACCCCCGAAAAATCACGTAAAAATGCGGTGTTCGTTGAGGTGAGCGGAGACTCTCAGGTTCTGGACATCACCGCAAAGGCGCTTGATCCCGTTATAGCGGCGCTTGTGTGCAATACTATGGTAGAGGTTTCTGCAGAGCTTATCAGCGAGATTTTCACATCGGGACGTTCAAACTCACTCGGTGAAGCTAAGATCAACTATACCCCCGCCTCGCCTAAGGTTCGACAGAATATGTTAATAGGTATACTTATCGGCATTGCAGTTTCCGTTGTGCTGATAGTTCTGTCCTTTATGGTTGACAATCGTGTCAAGGATGAGAGCGACTTTGTGAGAAAGGTTGGTATTCCTGTACTTGGAGAGGTGCCCAGTATGCACCTGAATACACAGACGAAGGAGGCGTATCCGTACTATGGCTCTGCTAAAAAATAAAAACATTGATGCCCCGCTTAGCACTTCCGAGCTGTTTTGTAATATGAACGGTGCGGATGCTTTCCGCATAATCGAGATGTATAAAAACATCCGAACATCGCTGCTGTTTACACTTTCTGACGATAAGGAACACGTTTTCGTTCTTACAAGTGCGGAGCCTAACTCCGGTAAGAGTGTAACTACCGCAAACCTCAGTTTGTCTTTTTCTCAGACCGGTGCAAAGACTCTTATCATAGACTGCGATATGCGTAACCCTTCACAGCATAAAATTTTCGGTATAGAGAATACTCAGGGGCTTTCAAACGTGCTCAGTAATATGTGTACCTTTGAAGATGCGCTGAAGGTCGATGTACACGAAAATCTTGATATATTAACCGCCGGTCAGACACCTCCTAATCCGTCTGAGCTTCTCGGTTCTAACAGTATGAAGCATCTTTTGGACAAGGTTAAAACTCAGTATGACTTCGTTCTGCTTGACAGCCCTCCCGTAGAACTCGTTTCAGATACCGCGGCGCTTCTCTTGAATGCGCCTCAGGCTATAGTAATTGCAAGACAGAATCACGCGGTGTATCCCGAGGTAATTCATACTGTTGAAACTATAAAGGGTGTCGGCGGCAAGATACTCGGTGCGGTGCTCACAGACGTGCGTGAATCGGGCAAGTCTTATTCTTATGCAACAGGCTTGTATTCGCGCTACAGCAAATATAACCGTTACAGTAGTTACAGTCGTTATGGCCGTTACGGTCACTATGGTCATTACGGCTATGGCTACGGCTACGGTTACGGTCAGCCCGGCGGACAGTTCTCCACACCGAAGGTCAGCAAGGCAACCAAACGGGCATCCAAGAAGAAAGACTACAAATATAGTAATACTGAAAAAGCCGAAAAAGGCAACAAAAACAATAAAACTGATAATAAAGAGTAATAATGAATAAAAACTACATAGATTTTCATTGCCACATTTTGCCCGGCATGGATTTCGACGGCACCGATGACCTTGAAGAATCGGTTGCTATGTGTGAGCTTCTGAAATCGCAGGGAGTGGCGACTGTTTGCGCCACTCCCCATTTTTATCCTTGGAATGACGATATTGATGCGTTTCTCGAGCGCCGCGAAAAAACTCTTGCTACGCTTATGGCAGGCGAATGTCCGCTTGAAATAATAGCAGGGGCGGAGATACGCATTTTTCAGTCGCTTGCCGACTACCCGATAGACAGGCTTTGCATTGGCGATTCAAATGTTGTTGTTTTTGAACTGCCTGATACCAAGTTTGAAAATTGGATGTTAACAGCTATAGAGAATACTGTTTATAAGTATTCACTCACACCTGTTATCGCTCACATTGAGAGGTACAGGTATACCGAGGAGATACTACGCAAGTTTTCTCATCTGCCGAGAGTGATTTTTCAGGTTACTATAGGCGAGCTCCAGTATTCGCGCTCTGTAAAGACGCTTGACACTATTTGTACTATGAGAGTTCCCGTAGTGCTTGGCAGTGATGCTCATAATATGAGTGACAGAAGCCCGAAGATGGATATAATTGATGAAATCCTAGAAGAAAAAGCGGGGCTGTTTGACAGAAAAATTGTCAATACAAGAAAAGCGATAATAGACTACTGTCTGCATTCACAGCAGATACTTGAAAAGCTTATCCGAACCCCAAGGACTGAAAAGGTAAAATAGTAATGGCAACAGGGACAAACAAAAGCATTGGAATTATTCAGATGGTACTTTGTGCAACGCTGTGGAGTATTGCAGGAGTATTCATTAAATTTATAGAGATGAATCCGCTTGTTATAGCAGGCGGACGTTCTCTTTTTGCGGCACTTACCGTAATTATCTATATGGTTGCTACAAAGCAGAAATTTATACTGTCGCGCGACACGCTTATCAGCGGCGTGATTCTTTCCTCGGTGTTTCTCTGCTTTGTGGGTGCAAACAAACTTACAACTGCGGCGAATGCTATCGTGCTTCAGTATACCGCGCCTATTTTCGTTTTGATTTTTTCAATGATTTTTCTGCATAAGAAGCCGCGCGCAGTTGATGCAGTGGCGGTGATTCTTACGCTTGCAGGCGTTATTGTATTCTTTATTGACAGTCTTGGCGTGGGAAATATGCTTGGCAATGTTGTGGCAATCGTCGCGGGTATGTTTATGGGCGGAATGTTCGTTTCGGTAGGGCATACCAAGGGAGAAGAGAAGATGAGCGGCATATTGCTCGGACATCTGTTCTGCGCGGCGGCGGGACTGCCTTTCCTTGCTTTTACCGAAAATAGCGTTACTGTCAAGGGTGTTTCATTCATCATACTGCTCGGCGTTGTACAGCTTGGTATTCCGTACATACTGTACGCGCTTGCAAGTATGAAGTGCAGTGACGTAAGCTGTGTGGTAATTGCGGCTATTGAGCCTGTTCTTAACCCGATTCTGGTTGCAGTGATAAACAAGGAAATCCCCGGAACACTCTCAATAATAAGCGGAGTGTTCCTGATAGTCGTCATAACCGCGTACAGTGTAATTGACCAGTATCTGGATAATAAAAAAATCACTTGCTGATTTGTCAGCAAGTGATTTTTGTTATACAGGCATATTTTCGATATCTTTGATGAGCGTATCAACGCTTTCGTCGGTGGTTGCCCAGCTTGTACAGAAGCGGACGACCTTTTTTCCGTTATCTGTATTGCACCAGAATTCGGGAAGGCTGTTTTCCGAGAGAAAATCGACCTGCTCGTTTGTCAGAATGGGGAACTGCTGATTACTTGTTGAAGCACCGAAAAATTCAACTCCCCTTGCAGCAAACGCTTTTCTTATGCGAAGAGCTTTTTCAACAGCGCCGCGGGTGATTTCAAGATAAAGATTATCGGTAAACAGCGTGTTAAACTGTATTCCGAGAAGTCTGCCTTTTGCAAACATACCGCCGTGGCGCTTGATCATATAGCGGAAGTCCTTTTTGTACCTGCTGTTTGCAATTACCACTGCCTCGCCGAAGAGCGCGCCGCACTTCGTACCGCCTATATAGAATATGTCGCAAAGCTTTGCAAGAAGCGGTAAAGTTATGTCACAGTTCGGATCGGCAAGGCCGTAGCCGAGTCTTGCGCCGTCAATGTAGAAAGGAATGCCGTATTCCTTGCACACGTCATAGATGTCACTAAGCTCCTGCTTTGAGTAGAGCGTTCCACACTCTGTGGGATATGATATATACACCATTCCCGGCTGAACCTCATGCTCCGCAGTTTCGCTTGCAAGGTGTGCGCAGAGGCAACCGCGCACCTGAGCTGCTGAAATCTTACCGTTTGTACTCGGCAGGCATAGTACCTTGTGTCCTGTTGCCTCGATAGCGCCTGTTTCGTGTACTGCTATGTGACCTGCATCAGCAGAAATAACACCCTGATAGGGGCGAAGCAGGGAAGAAATAACTGTGGCGTTGGTCTGTGTGCCGCCAACGAGAAAATGAACATCGGCATCCGGTGCCTCGCAGGCCGCCTTGATTTTTTCGCGCGCCGCTGCACAGTAGTCGTCCATTCCGTAGCCGCAGGTCTGCTCCATATTCGTATTTACGAGCGCCTCGATTATTTTAGCGTGCGCTCCCTCGGTATAGTCACATTGAAAGTTATGCATTACAAATCTCCATTTTTATAAGTTAAACTATATGTCAACTCTGTTGCGTGTTTCTCCGCGCAAAAAAGCCTCAATATTGCATATTATTTCATCAAGACAGCGACTCCTTGCCTCAATCGCGCTCCACGCCATATGAGGAGTGAGAAGCACGTTTTTGCAGTTTAGTAAAGAGGCAAACGGGTGCTCCTTTGGAAAGGGCTCGGCAGTGTAAACGTCGGCGGCAAAGCCGCCGATTTTCTTATCAAGCACCGCCCTCGCAACAGCAGCCTCGTCTGTAACAGCGCCGCGCGCCGCGTTTATCAGAACAGCACTCTTTTTCATAAGAGCAAGCTCTTTTTCGCCTATCAGACCGCGTGTGCCGTCATTTAACGGGGTATGCAGCGAAATTATATCTGACTCTTTAAGAAGTTTTTCAAGAGATACACATTCAAATTCATCCGCTTGAGTGCGCTTGAAGGCAAGCACCCTGCAGCCAAAAGCCTTGGCAACTCTTGCAACCTGAGAGCCTATCGCGCCTGCCCCTACAATACCCCACGTCTTCCCGTAAAGCTCGTGGTATATGGGGTCGAGGTAGTTTGCCCTGCCGCTTTTAGTGTATTTTCCGCTTGCCACAAAATCTGTATATTCGGATAGTCGGTTTAGCAGTGCGAGAGCCAGAAGCACGGTAAGCTGAGCTACGCTGTGCGTGGAATATCCTTTTACATTGCATACGGCGATACCTTGCTTTTGGCAGGCTTCGATGTCAATGTTGTCATAGCCTGTGGCAAATATGCAGATGAGCTTCAGCGAGGAAGCCTTTTTGATAGTTTCTTTTTTGATTTTGAATTTGTTTACTATAACGATATCGGCATCGGAAATTCTGTCACTCGCCTCCGACTGCTCTGTGCCGTCATAGGTAACGACCTCGCCAAAGCGAGAGAGCTTTGAAAGGTCAAGCCCTGCGCCGAGCGTTGCCGCATCCAACAGTACAATCTTCATAGTTTCTCCAAAAAGAAAAATAATATACCACTATTTTACCATAAAATAAACTATTGTAAAGCAGAATTTTTAAATTTATATGCCGATATCTTAAGAGTCGCCAATTCTTCACTTATACCGAGCCTTGCAGCAGTTTGCACTGTAGTATAGCCGTACCCCGCCGCTTCTTCTACCGCCTCGTCCTCTATAAGCAGCTCCGCGGCAAACAGATTTGCTTCATATTCCCGTCTTGAAGCAGGGGAAAACAGCGAGGTTTCCTCAAAGCCAAAAGTTGCAAATTCCTTGTGCAGCAGATGGTGTCCTATCTCGTGCGCAAGAACTATGTGCGCATCTTTGCGGCCAAGTGAGCGGTTCAGAAAAACAAACGGGACATCGTAAATTACCTTGTAAAAACCTTTCAGCGCACCCAGCTCTTTTATGATAAGTTCTATTCCGAGCATCCTTGCAAGGTGAAAAGGATTCCTCGTTTTATACCTTCCGACCGTATTTGCGGCAGTTTCAATTATGCTTTTAGATGCTATCATATTACCACTCCTTTTTCACTAATATGATAGCAAAAAAACTGTCCCTTTTATGGGACAGTTTTTGATGATATTTTATTCCATCATTTGCTTAGCATACGCAACAAGTACCTTTGCCGCTTTTTCCGAGCCTATCTTGCCGGAGTCGATACACAGGTCATAGTTTTCTGTTTCGCCCCAGCGATTGCCGGTATAGAAATTATAGTAGTTTGCGCGGCGGCGGTCGGTCTTGCTTATAAGCGACATTGCCTCGGTTTCTGTAATGCCGTTACGCTCTGCAATCTTCTTTGCACGTATCCGTTCATCCGCGTGGAAAAATACGCTGAACGCGTTTTTGTTATCGCGCAGTACGTAGTCTGCGCATCTGCCTATAATTATTGCGGAGCCGTTTTTCGCAATGTCTTTTATAATATCCGACTGCACCAAAAACAGCTTGTCGTTTACGGGCATATTGTACTGAGCAGAGTGAAGCATAGCGGTAGAACCCATAGCAAGGGTGTAAAGCAGACTGTTTGCATTGCGCTCATCTGCCTGCTCCACAGCATCCGCACAGAGGTCGCTCTTTTCGGCGGCAAGAGTGATAAGTTCCTGATCGTAAAACGGAATACCGAGTTCTTTTGCGGCGAGTTCACCGATATAACGGCCGCTGCTACCGTATTGACGTCCGATAGTAATTATAACTTTTCCCATAGGCGCACCTCCATAGTGTTTTTACTACTATAATTTTAACACAAAAACCAAGAAATGTAAATATTAAAATTTACTTTCGATTATTCTCGGGCAGGAAAGCGGCGAATACTGCCAGCGGTCTATGTGGCAAACCTCATCCGTGTCTATATAGTATTTATGCTTTGGGGTGTACACTCCGGGCGCAGAGTCGATAAGCACGAGTTTGACTTTCATACGCTCTGGGATGATGCTTTTTATGTATACGCTTGCGATATCTCCCACTTTTACGCCGCTCTTACACTCGGCAAGGCCTGCAAGGTTAGGGGCAAGTTCCACGAATATGCCGTAATCCTCGATACTGCGTACAATTCCCGAAACCGTTTCGCCGGGGGAAAACGCGGCCGCGTTTTCCTCCCATGTGCCAAGCAGTTCGCGGTGCGACACGAAAAAGCGGTCATTTTCTTCATCAATGCTTTTGATTATTACGGGAATGTAGTCGCCAGTGTTAAAACGGTCCTTGGGGTGTGAAATACGGGATACTGATATGCAGTCGATAGTCAGCAGCGAAACGATACCGCAGCCGATATCTACAAAGGCTCCGAAGTTTTCCATATGAGTCACTTTTGCCTGCAGTATGTCGCCACAGATAAGGTCGCCTAAAAATTCGCGCTTGCACTCGGACTGTGCATCCTTTCTTGAAAGATAGGCTACGGTTTCTCCGTCCGTTTCGGTTATTGATGTAACCTTGAAGCACACGGGCTTGCCCACGCGCGTTATTATGGCTATTGACTTTGGTTCTTCGCCGCCGCGGCAGAGAGCCACCTCGTCTTTGGGGATAATTCCCCGCACATTGCCAAGGTCAACGTGAAGGTTCATCTCTCCGTCGCATATGACGGCAGGTGCCTCTAAAATTTTCCCTTGCAGCATTGCGCGTTCAAGCCCTTGCAGTGAGGAAATATATTCGCGGTTTTGCGCCGAGTGGTATAAAATGCCTTCGGGTTTATATTGGTTATTCATAATTCTGTCCCTTTCTTTTATAGTTACAAAACATAAGTATGAAAAAAAGTCGTCAAAAATTCCTGGATTTGTATTATCATAACGTCAGTTTTTGAAAGGTCCTATTGCTTTTTGAGATGCAAACGGATATAATTAGTATGGAAAATAATACAGACAAGGAGCGTTTTATGGAATTTGTTTTACTAACTGCGCTCGGCGTTGGCGGCGCAACCGTGGTCGGCGCACTGATAGGTTTTATTTTTAAAAATATATCCCATAGGTTTTCGGACATAGTGCTTTCATTTGCGGCAGGTGTTATGCTTTCTGCAGCGGTGCTCGGTCTTGTGCTTCCGTCAATTGAATATGGAGGAAGATTTGGCATACTTATCACTGTTGCAGGGATTTTTGCAGGTGCCCTTTGCCTTAACCTTATAGATAAACTTGTGCCGCATCTGCACAAGCTTGCAGGTGCGGATATTGAGGCTCATAATAATACAAATCTCAGCAAGGTTCTGCTTTTTGTACTTGCTATCGCTATACATAACCTACCTGAGGGTATAGCGGCAGGTGTAGGCTTTGGCTCTGGGAACACCTCGCAGGCTCTGATGATAGCAGGCGGTATAGCGCTTCAGAATATCCCTGAGGGAATGGTTATAATTTCACCTATGCTAAGCGCGGGCGTGTCTCCGAAAAGAACGTTTTTGCTTGCTATGGCGACAGGGCTTGTTGAGGTCGTGGGTACGCTTATCGGTTATTTTGCGGTGAGCGTGTCCTATGCCATACTTCCGTTTGCCCTTGCGTTTGCAGGTGGAACTATGCTGTACGTAGTCAGTGATGAGATGATACCCGAAACTCATGCGCACGGCGGCGAGCGCGGTGCAACATATGCGCTTTTGGTAGGCTTTTGCGTAATGCTTATAAGCGACGTTTTGCTCGGCTGATGCCACGGAGAAAATGGAAATGAAAGCACAGTCTTTAAGAGGAAATATTTTTTTAGGGTGTGTGCAAGCACGAAATGTACGGCGACTATGCACACACGTTTCCCGCAAAAGCTATCGAAAAGGACCTTTGGCAGATAAAAGAACCCGGCTGTAATTTTGTAAGGCTTGTTCATTATCCGCATAACAAGGTTACGCTTATAGCGGATACGACCTGCTTGTTTATGGAGTATTTGCATAAATAACACTCGGAGATAACAAAAATGGATTGGAAGAAAGAACTTTACGGCGAGGATGAGAAGCCGCTTGACCGACTTGTTGACGGATACAGCTACACATCTATCTTCCGTAAAATTGCGTTTATCGGCGACAGCCTTTCATCGGGCGAGTTTGAGAGCCGCGACGAAGAGGGAAAGAACACCTATCACGATATGTTTGAACATTCGTGGGGGCAGCATATCGCAAGGAAGAACGGACTTACCGCATATAATTTTTCACGCGGCGGAATGACGGCTAAGTGGTATATGGAGAGTTTTGCCGAGGAAAAAGGCTTTTGGAACAAGGAGCTTGCGTGTCCTGCGTACGTTATCGCTCTCGGATACAACGACCTTTACGGCAATAAGTGCGAATTTGGCTCATTTGACGATATCGACTTAAACGATTACAGAAACAACAAGCCCACCTACATCGGTCAGTATGCCGCGATTATCGCAAAATACAAGGAAATAAACCCCGATGCGAAGTTTTTCCTTGTAACCTTCTGCAACTATCCCGACAAGCCGCATCTTTTTGAGCATACTCGCAATATGGTAGATGCGATGTACAGGTTTGCCGAGATGTTTGACAATACATACGTGCTTGACCTTTATAAATACGGTCCTGAGTATGATGAAACCTTTAGAAAATACAACTTTATGTACGGCCATATGTCGCCCACGGGCTATGTTTTTACTGCGAGAATGATAGACTCATATATCGACTATATAATTCGCCACAATCCGCAGGATTTCAAGACCGCCGCGTTTATAGGCACTGATATCTATCACGCAAGCACCGACGAGCATTACAAAAATAAAAAATAACTTTTAAGGAGTAAATAATTATGTACGGAACTAAACTTTGTCTTGGGCTTATAGGAGGAACAAATGTAAGCGGGGAAGAACAGATAAGGGCAATGCAAATGGCAGGCTTTGACGGTTTCTTTTCGGGATGGAATAAGAGTATATTCAAGTATAAAGAGCTTGCAGACGAGCTCGGTATGATATACCAGTCTATCCACGCGCCTTTTTCAAATACCGATAAGATATGGCGTGGCGGTCCTGATGGGGACAAGTATACAAATGAGCTTATCGCTTGCGTGGAGGACTGCGCAAAGGTTAACGTGCCGATACTTGTTGTTCATCCGTATACCAGCTTTGCTGAGTATCCCGAGGCTACGGAAGTCGGAACTGAGAACTTTCATAAAATAGTGGAGAAGGCAGAAGAACTCGGTGTTAAAATTGCTATTGAAAACATTCATCACCCCAAGCTTCTCGCCGCACTTATGGAAGAATTTGCGGGCAATGATGCAGTTGGTTTTTGCTGGGATACAGGACACGAAATGTGCTATTCCTTAGGCGAAGACCACATTGCGAAATACGGCGACCGTCTTATTGCAACGCATTTTAACGACAACCTCGGCAAGACCAAGCATGACGAAGAACTCACCTGGCACGACGACCTCCATTTACTGCCCTTTGACGGCATAATTGACTGGAAGGACGTTTGCGACCGTCTTAACGCTTGCGGTTATAACGGTATACTTACGTTTGAGCTTAACAAGAATTCAAGACCTAACCGCTACGATAACGAAAAGTATGCAAAGATGGGCTATCACGAATATATTGCAGAGTGTTATAACCGTGCCTGCAGACTTGCGTATATGAAAAACGGAATGAAGAAATGGTAACTTTCAGTGAACAAAGTAACAAAAGAATTCTTGCAGCAGCAGGAAGAATACTGTGAAAGCAGAAAAAATGAGATTTTAAATTCCCGTGATGAACTCGCAATAAGCGGTACCGTTTACTATGTAAGCTCCCACGGTGATGATGCAAATGACGGTAAAACTCCCGAAAAAGCGTGGAAGACACTAAACAGAGTTAACAAGAGTTGGCTTTGTTCGGGTGACGGCGTGCTGTTTCGGCGCGGTGACCTCTTCCGCGGTGAAGTTTATACACAGAGCGGTGTTACATACGGCGCGTACGGAGAGGGTGACAAGCCGAAATTCTACGGATGGGACGAGGACCTTGCAAGTCCTGTACTGTGGACTCTTGCTGATGTGGAGAAAAATATCTGGAAGTATGTAAAGAAGCTTCCCGATGCAGGAACACTCGTTTTTGACGGCGGAAAAGCGCATAGCAGAAAGCTGATACCGTCGTATAAAAATCTGCAGTTTGTCTGTCGCGACGATGAGAGCCGTGTGTTTGATATGTGTGACGAGATGACGCGCGACCTCGACATATTCTGGAGATTTGATGCAAAACTGCACAGAAATCCGTCAAAGGGTGAGGACTTTCCTGTGCCGATGACAGGCGGCGACTGCTACGGCGAGCTTTATCTCAGATGCGACAGAGGAAATCCGGGTGAAGTATTTGACTCTATCGAGGCGGTAGTTGACCGCAGAGCCTTCTGGATAAAGAAGAACGAAAATGTCCGGGTTGATAATATCTGTATGAAATATTATTGCTTCGGCGTTTCCTCGGTAGGTACTACAGTCGGACTTTCGGTTACAAACTGCGAGATAGGCTGGGTTGGAGGCAATATACAGAATTACAATGGTACAGACCCGAATTACCCCAAGGGTGGGAGAGGAAGTGTAACGCGCTTTGGCAACGCGGTTGAAATATACGGCGGCTGCGAGGACTATACTGTGTCAAATTGCTATATCTATCAGTCGTATGATGCAGGAATTACGCACCAGATAAACACAAAAAAGAAGGTTCTTATGACAGGTATCCGATATACCGATAACCTTATTGAAAACTGTGTGTACGGTATTGAATACTTCCTTGATCAGCTTGACGGCGAGAGCGAAAGCTATATGGACGATGTTGTTATCAGCGGAAATATTATTCGTTTTTCGGGCTGCGGCTGGGGACAGCAGCGCCACAACACAGATACACCTGCGCTTATCAAGGGATGGAGCTTTGCCAATACTGCACGCAGCTTTGAGATAAGCGACAACATCTTTGACCGCAGCGCATACAGGATGCTGCATCTCGTTGCGAAGAAGGACGGGTATTGCCCCAAAATGCGTGGCAACACCTACATTCAGACTCTTAGCGGTATGCTCGGTCAGTACGGCGGAAACGAAATAGAGGAGCCTGAAATTCTCGGTTTCGATGAAACCGCAGAGGAGAAGATATCAAACATTTTCGGCGATAAGGATGCAAAGGTTTATTATATCGGATAAAAAGGAGGAGTCTATGAGAAAACTTTTAGTTTTTGTTATACTCGCTTTATGCCTCGCGCTTACTGTGGGGGCAAAAAGCGGCGATGTAAACGGCGCTATATATGAAACCGATATTACCGCTACGATAAATGGTATAAACGTGCCATCATATAACATCGGCGGCAGAACCGTAGTTATAGTCGAGGATATCACAACTGCGCACTACTATAATGACAAGCTGCGCACGCTTATCGTTGACGGCTTCGCTCCTGACACACTTATCGAAGGACAGATAAAACGTACTGCTGCTGTCGGCACTAAAATCGGCAACACCTATGAAACCGATATAGTTACATACGTTTATGACAAGCAGATACCTTGCTACTCACTAAACGGTAAGATGGCGGTTGCTATCGAGGATCTCGGCGGGGATAATACCTTTAACGAGCTTGGCGGCAAGTATGTGTGGAATGCCGAAAAGCGCAAAATTTCGCTTGAATTTATGTACGTCGGTAAAAATACAATTGTAGATATTATGCACGAAAAGCACGTGAGTCTAATGGTTGATGAAAACAACTCTGCCGTGTTTGAGTCTGAGCCGATTATGCACGGCAGTATGTACGGCATAACACTTTCGGGCGGCAGACTTCCGAAGCCTATTACCGTAAGTGGCAGAGTAATCGGCTATGTCTTTAATCCGCTTAGGAGCAATTTCTTTGACGATGGGCAGGGTAATATTACTCTTGAATTTTCACACGGTGTAGGAATTTATCATTTCTACCCAGAGGTAGTCGCAGAAATTCTGAGTGATGTAATTCCCGTGCAGCCTACGCGCGAGGACTGGCTTGCACATTATGAAATGCAGATGATGACTGTACTCGACTCTTATGAAACAGAGGATTATACATTTCTTTATATGTCACAGCCGAATACGCACGGTTCATCGCAGTTTTTACGCAGAGTTGCGGCAGACGGTAGTGTTATAGAGTACGAGGACAATTTCAAGTCTGTCAGCCTTTACGGTCAGAAATATTTCAGCAACGTCACAATCGACCGCGAAAACGAGAAGGTAACCTTCCGTTATGACAGAGATTATTCAATAGACTTAAAAACAGGCATAATGGAGTAAAAATGGACGTATTCCTTTCAACTTTAAATCAGACGGGATTTCTTTTCACACTTATAGTAATAGGCTTTGTGCTTGCTAAGTTCAAATTCATTCCCGACAACTCAAATGCCGTGCTTGCAAAGCTTGAGAACACCGTGTTCGTACCCGCGCTCGTTATGGGTACGTTTATCAAGTATTTTACGGTAGAGCAGCTCGGAGCCGCATCAAAGCTGTTTTTAATCAGCTTCGCGATAGCATTCATTACTATTCTCATAGCAATCATAGTGTCAAAGCTTATAACAAGGGATAAGTATGTGCAGAATATTTTTACATACGGGCTCGCGTTTTCAAACTTCGGCTTTATGGGCAATGCGGTCGTAAGTGCGCTTTTTCCCGAGGTGTTTATGAACTATCTCATATTCACTCTGCCTCTCTGGATACTTATTTATCTGTGGGGAGTGCCCGTACTTCTTATTGCGGATTACGGTGAAAAGCAGACACTCAAAACCCGTCTTAAGTCTTTTGTAAATCCTATGTTTGTGTGTATGATCATCGGTATGATTATCGGTATTACGGGTATAAAGCTTCCCGATTTCTGCATAAACGTCATCGACACAGCAGGTAGCTGTATGTCGCCGGTTGCAATGCTGCTTACAGGTATCACGGTGTCTACTATGAATGTAAAAAAGACCTTCACCAATATCAGGGTTTACGCGGTGTCAGTTATAAGACTGCTTATTATTCCGCTTGCTTTTATCGGCATAGCGAAATTTATACCCTTTGAAAGTTCAGTTTTCATATGCGCACTTTGCTCGCTTGCAATGCCGCTCGGACTTAACACAATAGTTATTCCGAGTGCATACGGCAAGGACACCTCCGTTGCGGCAGGTATGGCGGTAATATCCCACCTGCTTTCCTGCATAACAATACCGATACTTTTTGCAATAATATAAGGACCTTGCACAATGATTAAAAAATGGCAACTGACATATCCTGCGTATACCGGCGATGAGCTGCGAAACGCATATGTATATATCCCGAATGAGGCAAAAAAGCATCCCGAGCGCCGCTATCCCGTGCTTTATATGTTTGACGGGCATAACGTATTCTTCGACTCGGATGCAACCTACGGCAAAAGCTGGGGAATGAAGGCGTATATGGATAAAACCAAAACGCCTATGATAATTGCCGCGATAGAGTGTAATCACTCGCCCTTCGGCGGCAGACTTTCCGAGTATTCACCGTTTACTTTCAACAATCCAAAGCTCGGTCACATTGAAGGCAGAGGAAAAGAAACTATGGAGTGGCTTGTAAATGTGTTCAAGCCGTATATTGACGGGAATTTTCCGACACTACAGGGACGCGAGCATACATTTATTGCAGGCAGTTCAATGGGCGGACTTATGAGCCTTTATGCCGTGCTTGAGTATAACCGCTTTTTTTCGAGAGCCGCCTGCCTTTCGCCGTCTGTCTGGTTTGCCGCAGGACAGATAGACAATATGATAAAGAATGCGGATATTGCGCCCGATACAGCGGTGTATATAGACTACGGTGCAAGAGAGCTTCCTCATCATAAAAATATGGCATCGCGCTTTCGCAGAGTTTGCGACCTGCTTTTTGACAAGCGTATCGACATCGCAGTACGCATAGTTCCTCACGGTGACCACTGCGAGGCAAGCTGGGAAAGACAGATACCCCTATTTATGAATATCTTACTCTATGGAGAAAATTAAAAATGGAAATGCAGTATATCAAATCATACTCGTTTGAGCTTCAGCGGGATATGGAATGCAAGGTGTACGGACATGCAGGGCGCCCTGTTCTGTTTGTACCCTGTCAGGACGGCAGATTTTTCGACTTTGAAAACTTCAATATGACCGACACCTGGGCACCCTTTATTGAATCGGGACAGGTTATGGTGCTTGCTATTGACACGATAGATAAAGAAACGTGGTCGAATACAGTTACACCTGCGTACGACCGCATCCGCCGCCACGAGGCATGGATGCGTTACATAGTAAACGAGGCTGTGCCTATGATACAGTCTATAGCGAGAGAGCGAAACGGCTGGGGCGGTGACATAGGCGTTATCGCATTCGGCTGCAGCCTTGGCGCAACTCACGCGGCAAATCTCTTTCTTCGCTATCCTGATAAGTTCACCGGACTGCTCGCACTCAGCGGAATATACACTTCACAGTACGGCTTTGGCGACTATATGGACGAGGTCGTGTATGAGAACTCGCCGGTGCATTATATGGAAAGTATGCCTTGGCACCACCCGTATGTCGAAAAGTATAACCGCAACCGCGGCATAATCTGCGTTGGCACGGGCGCTTGGGAGGTTACGGATACCACGTTTCGCTTGAAAGAACTTTTTGAGCAAAAGGGAATCAATATCTGGGTTGATATATGGGGCAGTGATGTGTGTCACGACTGGGATTGGTGGCACAAGCAGGTGTCATATTTTGTACCGAAATTATTGGAGGAGTAAACAATGAAGAATTTTATATTTATATCACCGAATTTTCCTACTAACTACTGGCAGTTCTGCAAGGAACTTAAAAATAACGGTATGAACGTTCTCGGCATCGGAGATGCACCTTATGAAACTCTCCGCCCCGAGCTTCAGAACAGCCTTAACGACTATTACAAGGTTTCTTCGCTTGAGAATTACGATGAGGTTTACCGTGCAGTAGCATTTTTCACCCATAAGTACGGCCGTATTGACTGGCTTGAGTCGAACAACGAATACTGGCTTGAAAAGGATGCGGCACTCCGCACCGATTTCAATATTCAGAGCGGCTTTGGGTCATCCGATATGGAGCGCATCAAGCACAAGTCCAAGATGAAGCAGTATTATGAAAAGGTGGGTATTCCCGTAGCGCGTTACTATATGGTAAAGACACTTGCAGGCTGCCGCTCCTTTATCAAAAAGGTTGGATATCCCGTAGTTGTAAAGCCTGATAACGGCGTTGGCGCCGCGGCTACATATAAGCTTTCAAATGACGAGGAGCTTGTTGCATTTTTCGACAGTTACCCTAAGGAAGTTCCTTACATTATGGAGGAGTTCGTTTACGCTCAGGTGAACTCCTATGATGCTATCATTGATGCAGAGGGTAATCCCGTGTTTGAAACGGGGAACGTCACTATCGACTCCATAATGGACATCGTTAACAATCAGGATAACAGCCTTTATTATATCGTAAAGGACCTTCCCGACGATACAAGAGCGGCAGGCCGTGCGACCGTTAAGAGCTTTGGCGTAAAGAGCCGTTTTGTCCACCTCGAATTTTTCCGTTTGTATCAGGATCAGGAGGGACTTGGCAAAAAGGGCGATGTTATCGCGCTTGAGGTAAATATGCGCCCCTGCGGCGGTTTTACCCCCGATATGATAAACTTTGCAAACTCTACGAACGTGTATAAAATCTGGGCAGATATGATTGCCTACGGCAGCACAATGTATCCCGTTGGCGAGCATTTCTACTGTGCATTTGCAGGCCGCCGCGACGGCAAGAATTTCGTGCTTTCACACGAGCAGCTTCTTGAAAAGTATGCAGACAATATGAAGATGGTAGAGCGCATTCCCGATGCACTTGCAGGTGCAATGGGCAACCAGATGTATGTTGCAAACTTCTCCACAAAAGAGGAAATGGATGCCTTCTATGAAGATGCAGTGAAATGCCACTGACAAAACAATGAAAAACTGTAAAAAAAGCCGTGAAAACGGCTTTTTTTATTTGACTAATATATTTATATATGGTATAATACTTTGATATAATAGGCAGATTATGCAAAGTGAGGAAAATGCAGTGCGGATACTTGGAATAGACCCGGGATATGCTATTGTCGGCTGGGGAATAGTTGACTTTGAAAACAGCCGTTTTTGTACTGTGGACTACGGTGCAATACGGACAAAGGCGCATACCGATACGGTTGACCGCCTTGAAAAAATATACGAGGGAGTAAACCTCCTGATAGAAAAATACAAGCCCACTCACCTTGCTATAGAAGAACTGTTTTTCAATACCAATCAGACAACGGGTATCGTCGTTGCCGAGGCGAGAGGAATTATACTCCTTGCGGCAAAGCAGCACGGGCTTACCATAGGCGAGTATACGCCGCTTCAGGTAAAGCAGGCGGTAGTAGGCTACGGCAGGGCGGAGAAGAATCAGGTTATACAGATGGTCACCACGATGCTTGGACTAAAAGAGGCGCCAAAGCCTGATGACACTGCGGATGCACTCGCAATAGCGATATGCCACGGACATTCGGCACACTCGCGTATGGCAGGTTATTTTAACAACTGATTTTTGAGGTGGACTTATGTGGACAAGCAACCTTTGGAAGGATTATGAACTGATAGATGCGACAGACGGTGAACGTCTTGAGCGCTGGGGCGAATACACACTGATACGTCCTGACCCTCAGGTAATATGGAAAGGGGCGGGAAAATCTCCTCTTTGGAAAAAGGCGGATGCATCCTACAAGCGCTCCCGCAGCGGCGGCGGCGCGTGGAAGGACAGCCGCGTTCCCGAGAGCTGGACTATCTCCTATAAGAATTTGAAATTTCTCATAAAGCCTATGGGCTTTAAGCATACAGGTCTTTTCCCCGAGCAGGCTACAAACTGGGACTGGTTTTCGGAGCTTATTAAAAATGCAGGCAGACCTATAAAGGTGCTCAACCTTTTTGCATATACGGGCGGTGCTACTATAGCCGCGGCGGCGGCAGGCGCAAGCGTATGCCACGTTGATGCGGCAAAGGGTATGGTACAGCAGGCTAAGGAGAATGCAAGACTTTCAGGACTCGCAGATGCGCCGATACGCTATATCGTTGATGACTGCAAGAAGTTTGTCGAGCGTGAGATACGCAGGGGAAATACCTATGACGGTATTATTATGGACCCTCCCTCTTACGGAAGAGGACCTACAGGCGAGGTATGGAAGATTGAGGACAGCATAGACGAGTTTATCACTCTTACCGAAAAGGTGCTTTCGGATAAGCCGCTCTTCTTCCTCATAAACTCGTATACAACGGGACTTTCTCCGCTTTCTATGAAATATATCGCCGACATCCGCATTGCAAAGAAGCACGGCGGCAGGGGCGAGGCTATGGAGATATCACTCCCTGTTACGGCAAGCGGCGCGTTGCTCCCCTGCGGTGCAAGCGTGCGCTATGAATTTGATAAGTAAGCCGACGGGAGTCGAACCCGTACGGTTTTAACGGGCGTATTTTCGCCCATCCTTCCGCAAAGTGCTTGATAATATTTGTATATTAACTGCGCACTTTGCCGTTGTCTGAACAAAAATACGCTCCGCTAAAACTGCGAAGCACCCTTGACGAGCAATATTTTAGGGATTTTTGCCGATGGCGGGCGCAGGAATGTGCGGTCATTTCAAGGACGCAAGCGGAGAAAAGCACAAAATATTGCCGTCACGGGCGTGCCTGTTCGACTCCCGTCGGCTTACGCCTTTATTATACTAAATAAAGTTTTAAAAACAAAGTGGTAAATTCTTTAAGGTTGTCTTAAGTTTTATGTATTGACAAAAAGCTTCATAATCTGTATAATAATGTCGTAAGCAATATGGTGACATTTGTCATCCCGGCCTCTGACGGATATAGGCAGCAATGCCTTCGTGGAGATAACCACGGTGAGGTTCGGAAATTAGTTTGCCGACCGTCTGGGCAACATCTTTCATTTTTATTGAAAGGTGCTGCCTTTTTGTTTTCAAAAATGCAGCGAAAGGTAAAAAACTATGTTTGAACAATGGAACGGTTTCAAAAAAGGAAAATGGCAGGATGAAATCAACGTGCGTGATTTTATTCAGCTTAACTACACGCCCTACGAGGGAAACGAGGATTTTCTTACAGGTCCCACTGAACGTACAAAACGTGTATACGCTAAATTTGCTAAGCTGCTGAAAGTTGAGCAAGAGCGTGACGGCGTTTATGAAATTGATACAGAAACTATAACCTCGCTCACCACCTACGCTCCCGGTTATCTTGATAAGGATGAAGAAATTATCGTCGGTCTGCAGACCGATGTACCCCTCAAGCGCGGCGTAAACCCGTTTGGCGGCATCAATATGACACGAAAGGCGTGCAAGGCGTACGGCTATACCCTCTCCGACAAGGTAGAGCAGGAGTTTGCCTACAAAACCACGCATAACGACGGTGTTTTCCGCGTTTATAACGAGGCTATCCGTGCAGCGCGCCACTCAGGCATAATCACAGGTCTTCCCGATGCATACGGGCGCGGCAGAATTATCGGCGACTACCGCCGCGTTGCACTCTACGGCGTTAACCGCCTTATCGAGGAAAAGAAAAAGGATAAAAAGGAAATTTCAAGCGGTATTATCAGCGAAGAGGATATACGTCTGCTTGAAGAGCTTTACCGCCAGATAGACTTTCTTGAAAAGCTGAAAGAAATGGCGAATATGTACGGCTACGACATCTCGGAGCCTGCGAAGGACTCAAGAGAGGCTGTACAGTGGCTCTACTTCGGCTATCTCGGCGCCATCAAGGAGCAGAACGGCGCGGCGATGAGCCTTGGCAGAGTGTCTACATTCCTTGATATTTACTTCGAGCGCGATATAGCAAGCGGCAGATATACAGAAAGCGAAATTCAGGAAATTATTGACGACTTCGTTATGAAGCTCCGTATGGCGCGTCACCTGCGTACTCCTGAATACAATGAGCTTTTCGCAGGCGACCCGATGTGGATAACCGAGGCTATAGGCGGTATGGGTGAGGATGGCAGAACCCTTGTTACAAAGTCCTCCTTCCGTATTCTCAACACGCTTTATAACCTAAACCCCTCAGCAGAGCCTAACCTCACCGTGCTCTGGTCGCACGACCTACCCGAAAACTTCAAGCGTTTTGCCTCAAAGGTATCCTGCGACACCGACTCTATCCAGTATGAAAACGATGATGTGATGCGCCCGATTTACGGTGATGACTATGCTATTGCCTGTTGCGTATCAGCAATGCGCGTAGGCAAGGATATGCAGTTCTTCGTCGCACGTGCAAACCTCGTTAAGCTGCTTCTTCTCAGCCTTAACGGCGGCAGAGATGAAAAGAGCGGCGCGCAGATCGCCCCCGCCGGCAAAAGATTTGAGGGTGAGTATCTTGACTACGGCAAAGTAATCGACCTTATGAACGAGTACCGCCCGTGGCTTGCTGAAACGTATGTGAACGCAATGAACATCATTCATTATATGCACGACA
>JAZSKM010000183.1:0-8471 GCA_045534835.1 Eubacteriales bacterium
GTTTGTATATAATAATATAAATATTTTTCAAGAAAAAACAAAAAAATACCCTGCCCGATCTTCGGGCAGGGCGTTTTTCGGGAGTGATAAGTTGGAATTACTTTTCCTCTCTCATTGCAGCAAAACACTCACTGCAATATACGGGTCTGTCATTTGAAGGCTGGAAAGGCACCTTAGCTTCCTTACCGCAGTTTGCGCAAACGGTAGTGAAGTACTCCTTCTGAGCACGAGCCTGGCTCTTTCTTGCATCTCTGCAAGGTTTGCATCTCTGCGGCTCATTTTGGAAGCCTTTCTCTGCGTAAAATTCCTGCTCACTTGCGGTGAACACGAACTCGGTTCCGCAGTCTTTGCACTTCAAAGTCTTGTCCTGATACATTGTTTGTTACCTCGCTTTTATAGGTTAAAGTATTTTTCGCCCCAAGACGGATTTCAACCGTCACCTTTGTAATTCCAACGCTCTTTTTTAAGCTATTCGGGCATATATATACCGCGGCAAATGCCGCAAATATACTAAAAAAGTTTTTTGAGTTTTGCCTTCACACGGCGAAGCGCGTTATCCACCGACTTTGGAGTTTTTTTAAGTTCTTTCGCTATCTCAGCGTAAGAATAACCGTCAAGATACAAGTCGAAAATACGGCTCTCAAGTTCGGACAAAGCCATCCTTATCTGCTTGTGAAGTCCCGCTGCGCGCTCCCTGTCAATCATAAGTGTCTGCGGATTTTCTTCACTAGCAGGCATATCCTCTTCACTGAGAACATCTATACTTACATCGGCAGATTTCTTGCCTAAATACCTAAGTGTATCGGCAATACCGTTGACAACACAAATCTTTGCATACAGACCGAAGGTAACGCCCTTGCCAAAGCGGTACGACACTGCCGCACGGTAAAACGAAATGAGCGCACCCTGTTTTAGATCATCAAGGTCCGCGCCGCTAAGGTTAGCCTCGTATCTCGATACCTCACGGCTGATAAGCGGCTTATACATATCAGAAAGTTTTACAAAAGCGCCGCTGCTACCGCTCTGTATGGCACGCAACAGTTCATCAGTCTCATCCGACTGTAAGAAGACGCTTTCACTCACTGCATTACCTCGCCAAAACTCACTTATAAAACAATTATACCATTATTTTACATAGGGTCAATAGAAAAATGCAAATATTTTTTTGTATATTTCGCACAAAAGCGACAGCGTTTCTCACGAAAAAAGAAAAACAGACATAAAGCAACATTTTCATTGCACAATGTCTGCTTCAACTCAAAAGATAATCAACCTCGCCCGCAAGCAGCGCCATTATTCCCTTGTAAATAGCATCCGGATGATCCTCAAAATTCCTCTTCATACTCTCAATTCTCGAAGAGGCATCATCGACAAGGCGTATATGTAAAATCTCCTTATCCATCTCAGTAATAACGCACTCAATCGCGAATTTCCCGTCAGGGCACTCGCTTGTAGTGCACTTCATACTTGCACCGCGCTTTTTAAACGAAAGTAGCTTAAGCGCGCTTTTCAGGCTTCGCTCGCGTATTGAACGTAGAAGCCCGCTTTGAAGCTGGCTTACCACCGCGGAGCCAAGAGGAGAAATGCGGTACATCGTTTTCTTTTCGCCGGTTTTCGAATTTTCTTCAAACTCCTCGATAATGTGTCCCATATCGAGTATCTCGGCAAAGCACTCTGCAAAATCAAAGTAATTGACAAACTCATTTTGCACGACTATATCATTTATCGTCGGAAAATCAAGAGGATACTGTATGTTCTGAAGCAGATACAGTATGAATATTTTAATGTCGTTTTTGTTGGTCAACCTGCTTTGCATACATTTTTCCTCCTTTCCGAGTGTGGCATTTTTAATTCTACCATTTTCGACACGCGAAGTCAAGAAAAAAGCGCGCGCGAAAGCAAAGTTTTCTAAAACTGCTTCCACGCGCGCCAAAGTAAATCAAAAATTACTTGGTTTCGGATACGAAAACATAGTCGGGATATTTAACTTCGGTGAATATACGGTAGCCTAAGTAGCTTGTTTCAAGTCCCTTAAGCTCCTTGCTTACCAGATAGTAGTCCTTGTTAAATACGATAGGCATAACGGGCATCTGCTCAAGCAAATAACGCTCAGCTTCTGCGAGGATAACCGAACGGTTCTTCACATTCTTTTCAGCAAAAGCGCGCTCAATGATCTCATCGTATCCCTCATCGCTAAAGCCGGTGATGTGAGGAATAAAGTCATAATTCTCGCTCTGCATATCAATACCGTTTCCGGAGAACTCGGTAGCGTATACCGAAAGTGCGGGGAACGCATCGGTAGAATACATAGCGACATCAAGAGCGATAACGTCAAAATCGCCGGTTTCGTATGCCTGCTGAACAGAGTCAACAAAATAGTGGACCTCTTCAGAGTTCTCGATGTTAGTTTCACGCGCCGCGGTAAGAGGCTTAAGATCTACTTTAAATCCAAGGTCTTCCCATACGCCTGCCGCATATTCTGCAACGGCCTGCTCAACCTCGCTTAGTCTGTACTTAAGGGAGAAGCTACCCTTTGTTACACCTGCTTCTTTAAGCAATGCCTTTGCTCCCTCAACATCGGCAGAGGTCTTAAGAACATCGCCCTGCACATCACGGAAACTCTTGCCGCTTGTCGCATTATAAACGGTGTTTGCAATAAGACCTGTAGCCGGATCAGCATAAACTATGATGTCTGCGATAGCCTCACGGTCAAGCGCCATAGAAAGCGCGCGGCGCACACGTGCATCACTAAAGAGCTTATTATTCGTATTGAAAAGATATGAATAGGTAGAACCTGCATCGGTGAGATGCGCCTTCTTCTTTACTTCCGCGCGCTTTGCAAGCGGAACATCGCCCATATAGAGGATGTCGCCGGACTCATATCCTGCGTAAATGGTATCAAGATCGTTGGGGAATACTCTCTGGTTAGAAGGCTTTTCATCTTCCTTAAGGAAGACTACATTGATTCTGTATGGCTTAACAACTTCATCAAGATAATCCTCCTCGGTATCACGGTAATAGTAGTTATTACGCTCGATACGCATAGTGGTAACGCCCTCAAGCACTTCGCCATCGTCAAGTTCAAGGTCAGTATCACGGACAATTTCCTTGATAACGAAAGGACCGTTTGTAACGATAGTAGCGTGTCTGCGCGACCAGTATCTTTCATTGCCCGCAACGGTTGTTTCGCGAAGCGGAACAAGTGCAAGGCTCGCAAGATTTTTGGTGAAGTTATCGTAATCCACTTTACCCTCAAAGGTAATCTCAAGCAGATATGTATCAAGTGCAACTACACCGAGGTCGTCAATAGATGCATCGCCCGCCTTAACGGTACGTGCATTCTTTACATCATAGAGGAGCGCTGCGGCAGAGCTCTGATATGTACACTCCATAAGACGCTTCCAAGCGAATACAAAGTCGTCTGCAGTAAGCGAGTTGCCGTCAGACCACTTTGTCTGCTTGATGGATATCTGCATCTTATACTCGCCGCTTTTCTCGTCCTCAATGATCTTAACCTTGTCGGCAAGCGCCTTTACAGGCTTTCCATTTTCATCAAGGCGGTAAAGTCCCTCGTAAATCATACCGAGGATCTTCGTCGCAGACTCGTCAGTAAAATCCTTACCGGGGTCAAACGCAAATATATCATCGGTGATGTATGCGTAGAAAATATCACCCTTGTCCTCATCGGTCATAACAACTCCGCCGCAGGATGCAAGCGGAAGCACAACCGTCACTAAACAAAGCAAAAAAGCCAATGCTCTTTTCATCTTGTACAGTCCCTCCGAAACAGTATTGCAAATGCGATTTGTTCGCATAAAATTGCTTTTTACATTATATCATTAAATTAAGAAATTATCAATGAAATTTATAGTAAATTTTATTTATTGGAAAATGTGCACAACTTGTTTGCTTGAAATTTGTACTTTTTGACAGCATACTCGGAATTTCACTTTCTTGCTTTTTCGACCTTAACGTATGGTATATTGATGTATATCCAAAAAGTCTTTCGGAAAAACTTTTTAAAAAAGCAATTTCGGAGTTTTATATGGAAAAATACACGGTGCATACCGACCTCGCCTGCGAATCTGAGGCAAGCCACGACAGCGGCAAGAACGGCACGAGCTACAAAGAAGAAAAGATAAGCGGCTTCACCGTTGCACGCCTTAGCGTGGAAAATGAAGTCGGAGAAAAAGCATCAGGCAAAAAAATCGGCGAATATGTCACAATTTTCAGCGACCTTTTATGCGATATTGACGGTGATACTTTCACAGCACTTGCAAGGGTAATATCAAATGAAATCAAAGCACTTATGCATAAACTCTCGGACAAAAAAACGTACTGCGTGCTTGTAGCGGGGCTTGGAAACCGCGAAATAACAGCAGATAACATCGGTCCTAAAACGGTCGACCGCCTGACGGTAACACGCCACCTGCTGCTGCACAACAAAAAGCTGTTCGAAAACTTCTGGCACTCCCCATTATGCGCTATAGCCCCCGGCGTACTCGGGCAGACCGGCATCGAAACCGCAGAGATAATCAGCGGTATATGCGCTCACGCATCCCCCGACATCGTCATCGCCATAGATGCGCTTGCCGCCCGTTCAACAAAGCGGCTCGGCACGACGGTGCAGATATCCGACAGCGGAATTTTTCCCGGCAGCGGCATTGGGAACCGACGCGGAGAAATAAGCCGCGATACTTTAAACGTCCCCGTAATAGCAGTAGGCGTTCCCACTGTGGTAAACTCATCAACTCTCGTTTACGATGCTCTGAAAAACGCAGGCTATGAGGAGGTTGACGATAGCCTTTCGCAGGTGCTTCACAGTGGCGAAAGCTTTTTCGTATCGCCAAAGCAAATCGACCGTATAAGTGAAAGCTGCGCTGAGCTGTTGTCTGCCGCTATCGACAATCTTTTTCTCAAGGAGTAATCAAAAATATGAACCAATATACGGATGAAAAAGCGACTCTCAAGGAGTCGTTCACGGCCGCACTTCCGCCGCCTGCGGCTACGGAAGTGCCAAAACGAAAGAGCCTTACGCTGCAAAAACTACTTAGCATATCCTGCGCCGCTTTAGCTGCGGCAGTGCTTGTCATTTGCGGCCTTGAAAAGCTTGACAGCATCGCCGAAAAAGGGATTTGCGAAACGGTTACAGAACTTTTGCTGAGGGACACGGCATCTATCAGCGAAACCGCCTTTGGCTCGCCGCTTATTGCCTCAAAGCCCACCGTATCCTTTCAGGGCACGTATCTCACCCTTCCCCGCATTTACTACATTCCGAAAGAGAGCATCGTGGACAATAGCTTAAAAGAAGCAAAAGAGCTTAAAAAAAAGATGTTTGAGCTGTACGCCTTTGACCATTCAAAGGTGCCGAGCGGCTCGTATCCGATAGTGCCGAGCGACCTTAGCGCGGGCAGCTATGCCGCACTGAAAAACGACACCGCCTTTGAAATAGACATGACCGCCGTAGAAAAGGAAGCCGCGCTTTTTGAAGCGGAGGAAATCAGCAAAGAACCTCTTGTTCTTATCGTACATACTCACGGAACGGAGGGCTTTTCCGAGAAGGGCACTTGTTTCTATAACGACAGTTTCAACACGCCGAGAAGCGAGGACGTGTCAAAGAACGTGGTTGCAGTAGGCAAGGTGCTTACAGAGGCGCTCAACAAAAAAGGCATACCCGCAGTTCAGTGCGAAATTATGCACGATAAAGAGTCCTACATATCCGCATACGAGCGGAGTTCCGAAAGCATACAGGAGTATCTTGCAAAATATCCGAGTATAAAATATGTTTTTGACGTACACCGCGACTCGCTCATACAGTCAGACCTGACAAAGCTGCGCCCTGTGACATTAAATGACGAAAAGCCCTGCGCACAGCTGATGATGATAATAGGTTCAAGTGAAAAAAGCGGAATTGACTATGACTGGACGGCAAATCTCGTCCTCGCCGAAGCGATACAAAAAAATCTTTTCAGTGACACCGTAGGAGTCGCAAGGCAGCTTTATCTGCGCGGCGCGACCTACAATCAGCAATATGCAAAATACGGGCTTTTGCTCGAAATCGGCAGTTGCGGCAATACCTTGGAAGAAGCAAAAAATGCCGCACTCGCATTTGCCGATGCGTTTGAAAAGGTTATAAAATGAAAATAGGCTGTTGCAAAATTTGCAACAGCCTATTTTCTGTATGTAATAATCGGGGGAAATCAGTCTTCAAAATGGATAAGCAGTCCTGCAATTGCAAGTACAAGACATACAGGCAAACCGATATACAACGGAAGCACTCCGCTCTCCATACCTCCAACAAGTCCGAGAGAAATCGCAAAGCCTGTAACTACAGCAGCAGTGCGTACCTGAACAGCACAAACGCGCTCACAAACAACTTCAAAAACAGCGCGGAGCAGACGCGCAAAAGCGCTCCTTCTCTTAACTGCTCTTCTGTAAGGGTATGTATTGTATGCGTTCATAAGTACTACCTCCTCGGTCGTTTTTGTATCCTTGTGTTTTAATATTACCACCACTTTTGGAAAATGTCAATACATTTTCTTAAAAAAATTTCCAACTTTGAAAATATTTTTAGCCGATTATGGAAAAATATCGAAAAAAGTCTTTACTTTTTGGAAAATCGGTGTTATAATCGAATTAAGAAATAAATCGCCTTGTTTTTATAAAGTTTTATGTCATTAAAAGGAGTATTTTATGAGTTTCTCCGAGCGTGTTAAGCGTATTAAAAAGGAAAAGGGAATAAACAACGATGCCCTCTCAGCTTCAAGCGGCATTCCGCTTGGCACACTTACCAAGCTTCTTTCGGGTGCCACCGAGGAGCCTAAGCTTTCAAATGCCATTGCCCTTGCGCGCGCGCTCGGCTGTTCGCTTGAATACCTTGCAACAGGTGAGTCTGAGCCTATGCGACTTAGCGATGCCGAAACTGCTCATATTGAGAAATACCGCGCGCTCGATATTCACGGCATCCGCGTATGCGACTTCATTTTAGAAGAGGAATATATGCGCTGCACTGCTCAGTCGAGAAATGTCCGTGTGGAAATTCCCGAGGCTATTTTCCGTGCAAATGCGACTAATGATGAAAAGCCGCGTATGCTTAAAATTCCGCTCTTTTCCGACCGCGTTTCAGCAGGCGGCGGTATTCATCTTGAGTCTAACGAAGCAAGTGAAATAAGCGTTGTAGAAAACGAGAAAACCAAACGTGCCGACTTTGCACTGCGCGTATCGGGCGACTCGATGGAGCCTCGCTATCACGACGGTGATATCCTGCTTATCGAAAACACATCCGAAATTGCTGTCGGCGATCTCGGCATCTTTATCTGCGACGGTGAGGGCTACTTCAAACAGTTTGGCGGCGACTGTCTTATTTCTCTTAACGGAAAATATTCGCCAATACCGCTAAGGCAATTCGGCTCCTTCTCCTGCCGCGGAAGCGTTATTGGCTCCCTGCGTTCAAGAAACTAATTTACCAAAATCATTTTGTATTGCTTTTCTTCCCTCTTTGTGCTATCATTGTTTTAGCATACACAAAGGGGGATTTTTCTTTGGTCACTATAGGTATAGACATCGGAGGAAGCACTACCAAGATAGTCGGCTTTTCGACCGATAACAGCATTACACTTATTGAGCCTCTTTCCGTTAAGGCTACCGATCCTATCACTTCGGTTTACGGCGCATTCGGAAAATTCCTTACGCAAAACAATCTCGAACTGTCAAACATCGAAAAGGTGGCTATCACGGGAGTCGGCTCTAAGTATATAACCAAGCCGCTCTACTCGCTTCCCTGCGAAAACGTGCCTGAATTCCGTTGCATCGGACTTGGCGGACTCTACCTTTCAAATTTTGAAAAGGCAATCGTTGTCAGTATGGGTACCGGCACGGCGCTTGTACACGCTTCCCGTGAAGGCGACATTGATTATCTCGGCGGAACGGGTGTTGGCGGCGGTACGCTCGTCGGCATTTCCGAAAAACTTATCGGTGTTGAAAACGTTGAACATATCGCGGCTCTTGCTGAGCAGGGTAACCTTGACAACATCGACCTTCGCATCAAGGACATTACCCCCGGCACCTACGACCTGCCTGCCAATATGACCGCCGCAAACTTCGGCAAGGTTTCGGACCTTGCTACAAAAGAGGACCTTGCGCTCGGCCTTATGAATATGATTTATGAAACCGTTGGAATGATGGCGGTGTTCAACTCCCGTATGAAGAATACAAACGATGTTGTTCTCACCGGCAACCTCACGCAGACTCCGCAGGCGGAGGTTGCGTTCAAAACGCTCTCCGAGATGTTTAATGTGAACTTTGTAATTCCCGATCGCGCTCAGTATTCAACCGTCATCGGCGCCGCGCTCTGCGCTCTTTCCTGACCGCACTATAATAATAGCAAAAGAACTGTCCCATTTTCGGGACAGTTTGCTCAATTAAAACAGTCCGGCTCAGCCTGACTGTTTTAATTGGTGTAGGGCGCACGT
>JAZSKM010000075.1:0-10892 GCA_045534835.1 Eubacteriales bacterium
CAGTCGCCTATCGGAACACGGTCCTGAGTTTCGCTTATCATATCAGCGATGCTCTCGCAAACCTTGTTAAAGAACTCCTTGTCGTCATAAATACAAGTCGCCCACATCAGCCAGTCAATCTTGGTATAGTCCTTTCTTGAGTCAAGCGGAACGCCGTAGCGATTGAGCTTTCCTGTATAATGCTTGATTTCGTTCTTCTTAACCTCGTCGCTAAAGAGCTTAAAGCCGAGAAGATTGTCCCATACCATATTATACTTAAGGCTCCAGCCGTCTGCATCATCAAATACAAGTCTTGTTGCGCCGTGGCTCGCCTTTGCATCAATTTCCCACTGGGATGCATACTTCTTTGCGATTTCCATATAAGACTCATCGCCGGAAAGAGAAGCGTAGGAAGCGATACCGAGAATAGCCTTAAGGCTGAGGTTGCAGTTGTGGTTTAAGTGACCTGCAAAGTCGTCGGTGCAGAGCTGGTTACTGGGGTCATAGCCGTATTCTACCATATAGTCGGTCCATTTTTTCATAAGCTCCCTGTTTTCATCAAACAACTCGCACTTGCCCGAATACTTCTTGACAGCCGCAAGGCAAAGGAGCATATTACCACACTCCTCAATAGGCATCTGCTTTGCAAGCTTTGCTTCTGCAGTGTAGAAAGAAGGAGTCTTATACATACTGTAAACCTGACCGTTTGCAAGCGGGTACTGACCTACATCGTGAGGAGCAAAATCGTAGATCCACGCGTCGCTCTTTGCATACTTGATAATAGGACGGAGCATACCGTTTACAAGTTCGGGGTTGTACTTGAGGAAGAGCGGGATAGAGGGGTATGTAACGTCAAGAGTACCGATACAGCCGTTAGACTCGTTTTCTTTAGAGAGGAAGAGGATATTGCCTTCTTCATCTGCAACAAGCTTGTGTGCGGCTATAGCCTGACGGTACGCAAGAGAAACGATGTTCTTATAATCCTCGCCAAGTGCACCCGCCTCTGCCATAAGCTCACTGTCAATCTTATCACAGAGTGCCTTGATTTCCGTGTACTCACGCTTAGCCGCCTCTACCATTTCGCCGAACGAGCCGAAATACTTTGTGTAGTACTCGTCAAGCTGAGTTCCGAAATACTCGATAGGCTTGATTTCATCATAGGCAAGAGTTATAACACCCGAAAGGTCCCAAGAAGACATAGCAACGTACGGGTTATCCTTATACGCATTATATGTGCAGCTCATCGAAAGGCGACGCAGGTTGCTTCCATAGGGATGAGCAAGAGCATCAGCGGAGAGCGGGAAAGCCTCAGGGTCGCAAAGATGAAGATATCCCCAGTCAAGTCCTTCCTGGTCAGCAGAGTAGGAAAGAGGATTCTGGACAGTATTTCCGCAGGAAAGTGAATAGGGAGTTTTCTTGAACTCAACCGTCTGATACGGTCCTCTTACCGTACAGCGGGAGCTTACACCAAAGAAAAATTCAAGGCATACATCCTCAGCGCACTTTCTCTCAATCTCGTAAGAAACATAGCTTACGGGACGGGTGAGAATGTCAAGACGGTCAAGAAGAAGAGGCGTTGTAAAGGTAAGTTTTACATTAACGTCATCACATTCAAAGGTATACTCTGTAGAAAGAGGGGTGACCTTAAGTCCAGACTGATACATTTTGTTTCTTGCGGGGGTGCCGTTGGGGTCAAAGTTGGTTATAGACCAGAGTTTGTTATTAGCCTTTACACCGATAACAAGCGGGTTCGGAATTTCTGTCCAGTTTCTGGTAACGTCCGCGTGAAGATGATCAGCGCAGGACCAGATGGAGAAGAAAGGGTCAACCGTAACAAGCGGCACCGCAACGGGTCTAAAGTTTTTAGACATAATAATTCTCTCCGTATATATTTTATTTTATCAGATTACAAACTTTCAAGGAAGCCCCTCAGTCTATCCTTGATTATAACGTGACCTGCATCGTTTGGGTGAAGTCCATCGGGAACAAACGCCTCTTTAATCTCAGGAACGTTAGGCTGAAGACCGCTCATCCTGTAAAGGTCAAGCACAGGGAGAGAGTAATACTCGGCAACCTCACGGATTATGTCAACGTACTCTTTAAGCGTGCCGTAGGGCTCACCCTTTCCCGAACCGATATTACGAAGCTCGTTTATTCTGTGAAGAGGTGTCATAATAACGATTGGCTTGCCGACATACTTTTTGATAAGTCCGCTGAAAAGATAGTGGCAAGCACCGTAGAAGGTATCGGGAGTTCTGTCGGAGAAACCGCCTATGCGTGCATCGCCGTGACCAAAGTCGTTTGTACCGCCGAAAACTACAACGGCGTCTGCATCGTCATCCATCTTATCAAAACGCTGGCAGAATGAATTCTCATCATAGCGAGGATTCCATTCGCGCCAGGATGAGCCGTGCTGAACTGCGTATCTCGTACCGCCGATACCGTAGCCTCTTGCCTCGGCAAGACCGCACTCTTCTTTGAGAAGCGCAAAGTATATCTTGTCCTTGCTGCTTACTCCTGCCCCCTCGGTTATAGAGTCACCGAGAAAATTGATTTTAAGTCCCTCAAGTTTCATTTTTGTCCCTCTCTTTAAATTAGTTCACGGAGCTTGTCGAGAAATGCCTCCTCGCCCCAAGTATTTACCTTAAAAAACAGTGCCTGACTTCCACCTGCGGTAATAGCCGATATTTTTACAGGCTCATTTCCGTTTTGAAAAAGAGTTACGCTAAGACTCACGCGATTGCCGCCTGCATAACTGTATCGCTCAAAAACACGAACACTGCAACGCGCATCTCCGCTGTAAAAGTCGCTCGACTCTTCAAGCGATGCGGACACACTGCCGCCGAGTATCCCCTCTTCTATTCGATTAAGTATCTCGCTGAAATTACCGTTTAAACTTTGCTCAAGTTTTGCCATAGCCACACCGCCTTTCTGTTATTCATCGCGCAATCGCAGTTTTATATTTGGTCAGCCACTTTCCTCTTGCGAAGTGGATGACAAACATCACCGTTCTGAACACCCAGTCTATCATCATAGCAACCCATACACCCATTACGCCGAGTCCGAATGAAAGCGCAAAAACATAACCGAATGCGACTCTGAATACCCACATTGAGGATACGGATATCACAAGCGCAAAGGTAACATCGTTTGCCGCGCGGAAGCAGTTTGGCAGAGAAAAGGCAACAGGCCACATCACCGCTGCGCATATATTATGGAGCAGTACTATCCGGAAAGCAAGCAGATTTGACTCCTCGGTGAGATTGTATACGCCTATAATCTGCTTTGCAAAAACAGTGAGCCCGAGTATAACAACAAACATAACTGCATACTCAATTCCTAGTAGCTTATATGTATACTGCTTTGCCTGCTTTTTCTCGCCGGCACCTATGCATCTGCCGATTATCGTTATCAGCGCAAGGCTGAATGCGCCGCCTGCCGCGTATACAAATGAGGCAAGAGTGTTAGCAACGGCGTTTGCGGCAATTGCCGCTGTGCTGTATGTAGAAACAAGGCTCTGCGTAAGCAGCTTACCGAACTGGAACATACCGTTCTCCATACCGCTTGGGATGCCGATGCTAAGAATATTGCGTATCATACCGTAATTCGGTGTGAACGATAAAATTTTTTCAACATAAACAGTGTTGTTCTTGTTGTGAAGCAGAACTATCATCATCATAGCGCCTACAATGCGGGAAACAAGGGTAGCGATTGCCGCGCCCGCCGCGCCGAGATGGAATATAAAGATAAGCAATGCGTTTCCGCTTATGTTGACAAGGTTCATAAGCAAAGAAGCATACATAGATATTTTCGAGTTGCCCATAGAGCGGAAGATTGCCGCTCCACTGTTATATAGTGCAAGAAACGGGTACGAAAGCGCGGTGAAAAGGAAATATATTCTCGCGTTTTTCATAACAGACCCGCTGACCTTGCCAAAAATGAGCGAAAGTATCTGTCCGCGGAACAAGAGAGCCACCGCCATTATTGAGAACGCAGCTAAAAACGTTGTGTAAATAAGTTGTTTTGCCGCAGTGCGCGCAACTTCGAAATCCTTTCGACCGAGGAACTGTGAGCATACAACAGCACCGCCAGTTGCAAGCGCCGCAAAAATGTTGCTGAGCAAAATGTTTATGCTGTCTACAAGAGAAACGCCCGATACCGCCGCATCGCCCGCGCTCGACACCATCATCGTATCGAGCATACCGATAGTCACCGCGAGTATCTGCTCTATAAAAAGCGGAAATAGTATCCGCCACAGGTCTTTTCTGGAAAAAAGCATCCGCTTTACCTCACATTTTATCTCATTTTGATTATATCACCCAAATAAAAAAATGCAATGTTTTTTTCGTTTTTTAAACTTCGCATTGTCAAAGCAACGAACTTCCCGTTATAATTGATTTGCAGAAAAAACGAGTATTCGATTTCTGCGTTGGCGCAGTCCTCATGGAGTCCCAATGTGTCATACTATGATGGAAAATTCTATCTCTTCTTTGCGGCAATACGCACAGGACAAACCGAAACCGACACCCGCGTTATTATGCCTGAAGGCGAATGGAAAAACGACGGTGCTATGCGACTCTGCGAGGGCGTTAAATAAAATCGAGAGCCAACGATGAGTTCTCATCGTTGGCTCTTTTGCTCTGTCAACCGTTCCAGAGATTTCTTATTTTTTTCGCAAATTCATCTTCGCCAAGCTCTTGAATATCCTCCAAAATCCGAATATTCATATCCGCGGCTCGCTGGCGGAGATACCTGTCTGCCACGTTTGTTTTAGAAAGCGCAGTCGCAACAAGGACCTTTTTTGCATACTGACCGCCAAAACGCTCGGCAACCGTGCTTAGCTTATACAGCTCGTCCGTTGCCACAGCACCGTTTTTGCAGGAAACAAATACGGGGACTGCGCCGTGCATCATAAGGACATCTATCTCGTTTTCGGTATCGTATGCACCACTGCCGTACTCACTGCGAAGCTCGCCGTCCCAATCTATTACTACACCGTTCATAACGTCGTTATAAATCAGCTTTCCGTCGTCATCGGTAAGCGTAGCAGCCGTGGCAAACACCTTCATTTCAAGGGCAAGTCCCGACTTTGTCAGGCACTTTTTCACCTGTGTATTTTTGTAGGATATTCTGACATTGCCGCCTTGGTCAATATCAAAGCAGGTAAGGAGCCCGTATTTTAAAAGTCCTTTTACAATTCTGTTTTTCTCGCCTAAAAGCTCCCCGTATCTGCCAAGGCGCTTGTCCGCGCTGCGCAGACTAAACCGAGTGGTAAGCCCGTCCTCGCTGATATGCCCAAGCGACTCTGCCGCGCCAAAGGCGCCTATCTGCGAGTTCCACTGCTTAACGTCCTCCTTGCACACATCCCACATATGCCCGATGTCACCTACAAAGTCGGCGTTCATATCCCACCTGTAGGTGCTAATACCGTTTATATTGCCAAACGCAACGTCTCCGCCGTATATTCTTATATTCTCCTCAACAGAGAGCGCAGGCATCTCCTTGTAAACGGTTACGCCGTCCTCATCGCAGTCGCAAAGCGAGTTGTTTCTGAGATTGATTCTGTGTATCTGGATGTTTTTATCGGAATGGCTCGCATATACTATGCCAAGCGCAACCAGCAGTATCTCCGTGCCGCCCGTGATGTCGAAAACGCAGTCGTCATACGTTTCCACTATCTCACTAAGTAATGCAACCGCGCCGTCAAGATTGCTTTTTGACACGGTTTTGTAAAGGAACTCTGTCACAAGCCCTCTGTCACTGAAGAGTCGCTTGTACCGTTCGATATACTTTCGCATAAGCCTTGCATTGTCACCGATATATATTACCCGCGACGGCGCATACGTGAGGCAGGCGCTTATATTCTCGGACGAGGTTTTATCAAAAAACTCAATATGTGTCATTACTATCTCCTTTTCGCGAAAGGTTATAAAACGATATTGTACCGCATTCAGAAAAAATTGTAAATAAACAAGGCTGTAAATTATAGTTTATGGGAGTAATTACATCTCCCCGCAAGATCCTTCGACTACGCTCAGGATGACAAGCGGGGCCCCTGCAAAGCGAAAACCCGACCTGTCATTCCGAGTTTATCGAGGAATCTCGGTCGGCGATGTTAGTATCATAAACTATAATTTTTCTTTTTATTTCAATTTTAGTTTTATATCGGTTTCAAACTCTTTTATTCTTTAAGCAGTCTGCTCCAGTCAAAAAGCTCGCCTACGTCGCTCTTTGCAGGATTATACTCACTGTGGCTTATGATATGCTCACGGTCAAGCGAAATACCGTTTCGCGTGCAAATATCCTCCACGAGTGCTTCAAGAGAAGCATACTGCGCATCGCTAAAGCCGATAAGCGAGCTGTCAAGCGCGCTATACTCCTCGCTTGTAAGATACTGCGCCATATCGCTCTTTGAGCCTATGGCTAAAAGCTCAATACCGATAGAATACTTGTTCATACCGTTTGTCAGTCGCTCATCATCACCGAAAGTGCCCTTGCCCGCGTGCCACGCGGCGCGCGTTTCAGGTATGTAACAGTATATAGTGCCGTCACGGTCGATAATATAGTGGATACTGATGCCGCCGTCCTCGAAAATTTTGCGAACGGTTTTTATATCATACGGATCAGTCCTTGAAAGCACTACCGCGCTTGTAAAATGCAGCATTACATATTCTGGTGCATATTCGCGCTCCCAGGAATACTCCTCAAGCGGTTCAAGATAGTCGATAATGGCAAGCGGCGACACTGCTATAGGCTCTACAGGTGCTTGCGTTGTAGCCACAGTCACGTCGACCACACTTGTGCAAACGGTCTGTACCGCCGTTTCCTGCGGCTGCCCCTCGCATCCGCAAACGATGACCGCAAAAGCACAAAACAGTATTACGCATAGTATTTGTTTCTTCATTTTTTCCTTTTTCGTTTAAAAATCACTCTCGCCCTGCGGTGCAATGATAAAAACAGCGCCGCTCATCGGCAGGACCCATTCGTTTTCAAAGGAAAGCTCTCTCAGTCCGTCAAAAATCTTCGCATTTGCCGAGGTTGTTTCTCTGTTCATAAACGGGATCATATCTACATCTATCTCATCCTCGGGATATGAAAAATGGACATACGGGCTATATGTAGGATCGCTTATGGATGCAAAGAAATAGCACGCCGTCTTTCTGTGCGGAATGGAAAAGGCGATTTTTACATCTAAAATATTCGCATTTTCAGAGGCTGAAATTTCGTTTTCGTAGCTTGCGAAAATGCCTGCATCCGTTATAAGGATTTCTTTTGGCGAGAGAACCTTTCCGTTTATATTAACCCTGACACGCATACTCTTGCAGTAAAAATCTCTCTTTTCATCATCGCTTAACGTAACAAGCGTTTGCAGATCCTCCTCGTTTATCAGCAGATTTTCGCTGAACAAAAAGGATTCGTCACGCAACGAGCCGTCAAGTTTGTCAAGATTTCTGACAAATGAGATCCAAAAGCTGTTTTCAACCGCATCATCAAGAAAAAGTTTGCGGTAAGAAAGCGTTTCGGACAGAGTAAAATACTCATCCTCCTTTTGACCTAACTTGTAAAAGGAGAAACGGTTGTCAATTTCGATTTCATACCTGAAGTGCGGGCGGATATTTTTATAATTTGCGGGAGCAGACTTTACAAAAGAGCTGACTATATCTGCAATAGGCTTGTCATAACTGCAACGCAGCAGTCTGTTTATCAGACTATTCTTTTGCTCGGCGGAAAGCTTGTCCGCGCCATCGCCGAGAATGAAGGATATCACCGGTTCAATTTCCGCTTCACCTACCGAATACGGCGCAGACCTCATTTGCTGACATATCTTTTTAATAATATTGTCAAAATGTTCGATATTGACAAGATATCCCTGATACTTTAAAAGCTCCTGTATCTCCCTTGGGTATTCTGCGAGCTCTTCCTGCGACGGCATCTCAAAATCCTCAGAAAAAACAAGGATAATATTTCTGTCGGTACGTATAGCCTCCGAGATTTCGCAATACATCCAGTCGTTTTCATCTTTGCAGCGCTCAAGGCAGTTTTTGGAAAGGACGACGATTACATCCTTTACACCGCGTATAGTTTCAATAATTTTAGCACCGAACACACCAGAAGAAAGCGATTCATAGTCAAAGAAAACCGAATATCTCTTTTGCTTTAAAATCTCGTAAATCAGTCTTGCAAGAATATTACCGCCTGCCCTGCGGTAGCTGATAAAAACATCCTGCTGGTTGTTATTCACCCTTTGTCACGTCCTTCACTTCAAATTTCGATACATATATTGCCTTTTCCCCTGTGTAAAAGCTCCAGAATGCATCCCCAAAGTCGTAATGCCACCATTCAGACGGGTAGTTTGTGAACCCAGAGCTGCAAAGCGAATTATAAAGCATTCTGCGATTGCTTATAATTTCCGAATCAGTGCTGTTATTTTCATACCAGGAGGTGTATGACCTGTCTGTGAATTCATCAAATTCACTGCCCATATTTAAGCGTTTCCCGCTCTCGTCAAGAATAGTAATGTCAATAGCTCCTCCGCTGGAATGGACAAAAGAAATTTTTTTATTCTTATCGGGATATGAAACAAATTCGCAGACTTTTTTTTCGAGCTCCTCCGCCGAAAGGTCAGTCCCACTGCCATTTATAATTTTATCGCGGTAAGAATTATATAAACTAAACTGAACCTCATACGGGCGCCACGCATCCAATATTTCAAAAGTAAAGCCGCGCGGCAGCAGTTTTTGTGCCGCCAAAAGCTTTTTTGCGACTGTTTCACGCACAAACGCAGTATCAATAGCTCCGCTGATATTCATTTTTGCATACTGCATATCTACCTTGATTTTCCCGTTTGAGTACTCGTATATGTCTACAAAAGGTTCATTCTTCTCATCGCATTGGACCAAATCAATACTCGGCATACATAATAACTCTATCGGCTCGTTAAGTGATTTGCTCATACGGCTCACTCCTTGCATCTGTGTTATAATCTGTTGTTATATTATTCTTGCTTGGAATTTCCGTTCCCACGCAACCAATTCTTACCGATATTATACCACGATTATACCGCTATTGCAAACAAAAAACACCTATCACGCCCGATTTTTGTGATAGGTGTTTTTTTAGTCGGTCATCCGTTTGACGGAAGCTTCTGCGGAGTGCTCGTGGGACCGCGAACCATAAGAAGGTCAGGACCGCCGTCCGGGTCCTCGATGAATTTTATAAGGTCAACACAGGTCTGTCGCTGATCAACCCTATTTAAAGAGAGGTGGCGATGGTAAATCATATAAAGCTCTTTTTCGTCGGGAGAAGGAACGATAAGTGCATCGCCGGGGCCTTTTGCCGTATGATATTCTTCTTTCCGCCAAGCCACTTGTATTTGCCTTTTTCAATTCTGTAAAGAAAAATCCACGCAATATATGCGTGGATTTGCATTTTGCCCTGTGATTTTATTTTCCGATGAACATCTGCGTCCAGTAATTTCCACCGGCAACGTAACCTACGCCGATTTGAGTGTATGAAGCGTTCAGAATGTTGGCTCGGTGCCCCGAAGAGTTCATCCACGCATTTACTACCGCCTGCGGCGTAGCCTGTCCTCTTGCTATGTTCTCGCCCGCACTTCTGTAGGAAAGGCCGAAGTTTTTTATCATCTGAAACGGCGTACCGTATACAGGACTTGTGTGAGAAAAGTATCGGTTGTCCTTCATATCCTGCGATTTGTAACGTGCAACGCGGCTAAGCTCCCAGTTGTGCGCAAGCGCCTTAAGGCCGTTTTGCACGCGGATCTCATTAACCAGTCGAACAACCTCTTTTTCGTAGTTCAGCGCGACTGAATCGACCGTAGGAATATGTAAAACCTGCCCCGGATATATAAGATCCGGATTCGAAATCTGCGGATTGGCACTTTTGAGCTCGCTTGTGCCTACCTGGTATTTTACGGCGATCTTCCACATAGTATCGCCGTAAACGACCGTGTGAGATTTAGCCGCCGATACGCCTGTCAAAAGCATAACAGCAAACATCACAACACCAAACATACATACAAACAGTTTTTTCATCTACTGCACCTCCAAAATAAAATTAAAAAGACCGTAGCACCGATGTGGGAGCGATGCTACGACCTTCCTACTACAGTATATCATCTTCTCCAGCCGATTGCAAATGTAGTTTCTGGAAACGAAACCGGCCGTTCTATTATCAGTTTAACGCTAACTGCATAAAGGTACTCTTGATTTCCCGATTTTGCGCGTGATACTCCACATGGCTCCCCCTGTTGGACTTGAACCAACGACCGCGTGACGCAATTAGCGCTATACGGTGGGTTATTTTTTAGGCGGCTACTTCTTTTTTCTGCCGCCTCATAAATCTGTAATTTACCGTGATTGTTTGGCTCACGCCATCCGCTGTTTGGATGCGGTCGCCGATGGTGATTGTGTCTACTAATGTGTTCAGTATCTCTAGGTCGAGTCTGTCGATTTCGGTGTACTGCAATGCCCTCTCTGCGAACTGCTCTATGCACTCTCGGCTGTCGGCGTTGCCTTCCAGCATTGCCATCACTTCTGCCAGCCTTCCGCGCGCTGCCTCCTGTTCCGCTTCGGTCTTGTCGGCAAGTTCCTTGAACTTCCTGTCCGAGAGCAGACCGTTCAGCCTGTCTTCGTACATCCTGTCGAATCTGGCTTCGAGGTCATCAACGCGCTTCTTCAGTTCACGCGCTTCCTTTTCGAGCTGGCTGCGCTGCTTTGTTGCAGTCATATCCACATGCTTCAGCACCGCTTCGACGAAGGCTTCTTTGTCCTTCTGCACCTCGCGCAGTGTATCCTTGATGTCGGCAAGTACCGCTTTGTATACCTCGCTGTACTTTATGTAATGCGAGCTGCACCCTCTTGATTTCCCGATTTTGCGCGTGATACTCCACATGG